>JBATHJ010000070.1:0-6956 GCA_049666625.1 Gammaproteobacteria bacterium
GCATTCAGCGCCGAGCGGGCTTCGTCGTAGAACTCTTTCGCAGTCCAGTCCTTGGTCGGATCATAGTCCTTGCCACTGCAGGCCTGTAACAGTGCCAGCAGCAGGATGAAAAAAACAGGCTTGAATAGTCGGTCGAATAAAAGCTTCATAGGGTCAGTCAGGCGTATCACTGCAATGGGTGTATCGGGAATCCGTTAGAATGGTGTTTTCGAGTGCAGAAGTATAACAAGGTTCAGAGTCCCTCAGGTATGTCCGATTTACCCAAAATGGCATTAATACCGGTACATCTCTCGGGCCAGCGGCTGGATGTGGCGCTGGCGGAGATGTTTCCGCAGTATTCGCGCAGCCGTCTCAAGCAATGGCTGCAGCAAGGCCAGATCCTGCTCGACGGTGACGTGGTCAAGCCAAAAATAAAAGTCTTCGCCTCGCAACAGCTGACGCTGGATGTCGAACCGGGTGAGGAAAACCACGACTGCCTGCCGGAAAACATAGCGCTGGACATCGTGCACCAGGACGCGGCCCTGCTTGTCATCAACAAGCCTGCCGGGCTGGTGGTGCACCCTGCCGTCGGTAACCGCAGTGGTACGCTGCAAAATGCATTGTTATTTCACGATGAACAACTTGGCCTGGTGCCGCGTGCCGGCATAGTGCATCGCCTCGACAAGGACACCACCGGGCTGATGGTGGTCGCGCGTACCCTGCAGGCGCACACCTGGCTTGTCGACCAGTTACAGCAACGCCTGATCGAACGCGAATACCAGGCACTGGTGCACGGCGTGCTCACCGGCGGCGGCATGGTCGATCAGCCCATCGGGCGCAATCCACACGACCGGCTGCGCATGGCGATACGCAAAGAAGGTCGCGAATCTGTTACTCACTATCGGCTGTTGCAACGCTTTCGCTGTCACAGCCATTTGCAGCTCAAGCTTGAAACCGGCCGCACCCACCAGATTCGGGTGCACATGCAATACCTGCGACATCCGATTGTCGGCGACCCGGTCTACGGCGGACGCATGCGACTGCCGCCGGGTGCTACGCCTGAATTCATCGAGGCGCTGCAGGCATTCAAGCGCCAGGCGCTGCACGCCTGGCGGCTCAGCCTGGCGCATCCCGACACGGGTGAGCAACTGAGCTGGGAAGCGCCGTTGCCACAGGACATGGCAAACCTGCGCCAGAAAATGCAGCAGGATGCTGAGCTGCATGGCAGTGTCTAGCCGGACCGGGTCGGAGATCGAAATCATCGCGGCCGACTGGCCGGCTGCTGCACATATTCACGCCTGTACCACCACGCGCAAGGGCGGTGTCAGCCGCGGTGTCTACCAGGGACTGAACCTGGCCACGCATGTACACGATGACGCCCGGCATGTCGCCCGCAACCGGGAAATCCTCGCACAACAACTGAAGCTGCCAGCCGAACCTGTATGGCTAAACCAGGTGCACAGTGCGCGCGTTATTCGTGTCGACGAAACCACTGACCTCACAGCCGACGCGGCCTGCACCGATCAGCCGGGTGTGGTCTGCGCGGTGCTGACAGCCGATTGTCTGCCGGTGTTTTTCACTGACCGTGCGGGCAGCTGTGTGGGCATTGCCCACGCCGGCTGGCGCGGTTTGCACGCCGGCGTGATCAGCGCGACGCTTGAAATGATGCAGACCCTGGCGGCGTCTGCCGGCGAGATCATGGCCTGGCTGGGGCCGGCGATCGGGCCGAACGCGTTCGAGGTCGGTGCTGAAGTGGTCGAAGCCTTCAGCAGCAAAAATCCTGCGAATAGCACTGCTTTTAGCCGTACCGATGCCGAGCACTGGTTGTGTGATATTTACCGGCTGGCGCAAATCGAACTGGCACAGGCCGGGGTGGCGCAGGTATACGGCGGCGGGCTGTGCACCCATGGCGACGCCGGGCGGTTTTATTCATGGCGCCGCGAGGGCGAGACCGGTCGCATGGCCAGCCTGATCTGGATGGATCCGGCCCGATAGTATCCAGCATTTATCATCCGGCGGCTGACTACCGCTAGTCGCCTTTTTGTGAAATCTCGTCGATTACTGCTATATATAAATCAGGTGGTTAACAACTATCCGCAGGCGAGTCGATTGCTATTAAGTGAGCTCACAACCCTGTCTTCAACGCCCTGGCTTCCATCGATGCAATACCAGGGCTCAACGACACCGGCAACACCTGCGATGACGAACAGTCCGATGCTACTTTTTTCAGGCATTAAACGAGGTGTAGCAATGAAAAATTCAATACTGACCGGGGCGCTGATATGCATGGTGATGGCCGCATGGTCATATCCCCTGCAGGCGAAAGAGACCGAAGTTAACATCACCCCGGCGATGGAATACACCATCGTCACCCAGGGCAACGATCAGGTCAAAGTGGAGCGTATTCAGGACACTGAATATATGCTCGATGGCGCCTTCGCTGCAACATCGCGTCCGTGTCCACCGTATTGCATCAATCCACTGATACTGTCTGAAGATGTTCACACCGTGGGCGAACTCGAAGTGATCAAGTTCATGGAAACCAGTCACACCAGCGGCAGTGGCATGATTGTCGATACACGTTCACCCGGCTGGCATGAACGCGGCACAATTCCCGGTTCGGTGAATATTCCGTTCGCTGTGTTCGAAAAACCTGTCGAAGACGCTCAACTGGCAGATGTACTCGAGCGCCTGGGCGCAAAACAGCGTCACGATGTCAGCACGCTTGTTCGACTGCTTGAGCGCATTGGGCTGTTTAACGGTGACAAGAAAACCGATCGCTGGGATTATTCCCAGGCCCGCGATGTGCTGCTCTGGTGTAACGGCCCCTGGTGTGGACAAACACCGCGTGCGATCAAGGCATTGCTGAGTCACGGCTACCCTGCAGACAAACTGTATTACTACCGCGGCGGCATTCAAACCTGGCAGTCACTGGGGCTGGCAACGGTGAAACCTGTCAAGGACTCGGCAGTCGCATCCAGATAGTTTGCCTGCCCTGTATATAAAAAAGCCGCCCGCTGAGGCGGCTTTTTTATTGGGCTGCGGATTCACACCCGGGTGATCTGATGTCAGGTTTGCCTGATCTGGATCATGTTATACGGGTGTGGATTGTCACACAGTAAAAGCGAAGCCTGGTGGGGGGTGTTATCGAGTAGCTTATGCGTTTGCTTGAAGTCCGCCAGAGTGCCCTTATATAAGTACGCATATATGAATTTAAGCATGCGAGGCAATCCATGAGAGCAGATAAATTAACCAGTAAATTCCAGGCGGCGTTATCCGATGCCCAGTCACTGGCCGTGGGTCGTGATCACGGCTATATCGAACCGGTTCACCTGATGGCGGCACTGCTCGAGCAGGATGGCAGCACGGTGCGCCATTTGCTGTCGGGCACTGGCGTCAATGTGGATCTGCTGGCGAGCAAGCTCAGTGAAGAACTCGACGGCATGGCGCAGATCCAGGATCACCGCGGTGATGTTCAGGTCTCGGGCGAACTCGGCCGCATACTCAATTACACTGACAAGCTCGCGCAGAAACGCAAGGACGAGTACATTTCCAGCGAACTGTTCGTACTCGCCGCCGTGGATGACAAGAACCGCATTAGTGACATATTGCGCAAGGCCGGCGCTGACAGGACGAAGCTGGAAAAAGCCATCGATGACATGCGCGGTGGCCAGCGCGTCGAAGACCCCAATGCAGAGGAACAGCGCCAGGCACTGGAAAAATACACCATCGATCTGACCGAGCGTGCGCAGCAGGGCAAGCTCGATCCGGTGATTGGCCGTGATGAAGAAATCCGCCGCACCATACAGGTACTGCAACGCCGCACCAAGAACAACCCGGTACTGATCGGTGAGCCCGGCGTCGGCAAGACCGCCATCGTCGAAGGCCTTGCGCAACGCATTATCAATGGTGAAGTTCCCGAAGGTTTGAAAAGCAAACGCGTGCTCTCGCTCGACATGGGCGCGCTGATTGCGGGCGCAAAATTTCGCGGTGAATTCGAAGAACGCCTGAAAGCCGTGCTCAATGATCTTTCCAAGCAGGAAGGCCAGGTGATTTTGTTCATCGATGAATTGCACACCATGGTCGGTGCCGGCAAGGCCGAAGGTTCGATGGATGCGGGCAATATGCTCAAGCCCGCACTGGCGCGCGGCGAGCTGCACTGCGTCGGCGCGACCACGCTGGATGAATACCGCAAGTACATCGAAAAAGATGCCGCGCTCGAAAGACGTTTCCAGAAAGTGCTGGTAGAAGAACCCAGTGTCGAAGATACCGTTGCCATTTTACGCGGCCTGAAAGAGCGCTACGAAGTGCATCACGGTGTCGATATCACCGACCCGGCGATCATCGCCGCGGCCACGTTGTCGCACCGTTATATATCCGATCGCCAGCTACCTGACAAGGCCATCGACCTGATCGATGAAGCTGCCAGCCGCATTCGTATGGAAATCGATTCCAAGCCGGAAGTCATGGACCGTCTCGACCGCCGCATCATTCAGTTAAAAATCGAACGCGAGGCCTTGCACAAAGACACCGACGTTGCTACCAAAGCACGCCTGCAGGCGCTCGAAACCGAACTGCAAAAACTCGAAAGAGAATACAGCGATCTGGACGAACAATGGAAAGCTGAAAAACTGGCGGTGCAGGGATCGAAACATATTAAAGAAGAACTCGAACGCGCGCGCCTCGAACTTGAAACCGCGCGCCGTGCCGGTGACCTGACGCGCATGTCGGAATTACAATACGGTCGTATTCCGGAACTGGACAAAC
The DNA here is from genome assembly GCA_049666625.1 of Gammaproteobacteria bacterium. Classification (GTDB taxonomy): domain Bacteria; phylum Pseudomonadota; class Gammaproteobacteria; order SZUA-229; family SZUA-229; genus JASBSR01. The sequence goes on from JBATHJ010000070.1 coordinate 4,747, forward strand.
AGCTGGCGCAGGCCGCTGCTGCCGAAGCCGACGGCGACCATGAAAATGCGCTGTTGCGCAACAAGGTGACCGCGGATGAAATCGCCGAGGTGGTCGCGCGCTGGACCGGAATCCCGGTGAACAAGATGCTCGAAGGCGAGCAGCACAAACTGCTGCGCATGGAAGACGAGCTCGGCAAACGCGTGGTCGGTCAGAGCGAAGCGGTCACCGCGGTATCCAATGCGATTCGACGTTCACGCGCAGGCCTGTCCGATCCCGGTAAACCCAATGGTTCATTCATGTTCTTTGGCCCCACCGGTGTCGGTAAAACCGAACTCACCAAGGCGCTGGCTGCATTCATGTTTGATACCGAAGAAGCCATGATACGCATCGACATGTCCGAGTTCATGGAGAAACACTCGGTCGCACGCTTGATCGGCGCACCGCCGGGCTACGTGGGTTATGACGAGGGCGGTTATCTCACCGAAGCCGTGCGTCGTCGGCCGTATTCCGTGATCCTGCTCGATGAAATCGAAAAGGCGCATCCTGATGTATTTAATATTTTATTGCAGGTGCTGGATGATGGCCGCCTGACAGACAACCAGGGCCGCACCGTGGACTTTCGTAATACCGTGATCATCATGACCTCGAACCTGGGCTCCAACCTGATCCAGGATATGTCGACCCGTGGCGACTACGAAGGCATTAAGAAAGCGGTGATGGAAGTGGTGGGCCAGCATTTCCGCCCCGAGTTTCTCAACCGCGTGGATGACACCGTGGTGTTCCACCCGCTGGGCCGCGAACAGATCCATGTCATCGCCGATATCCAGATCCAGCATTTACGCAAGCGTTTGCAGGAACAGGACATTGGTCTGGAACTGTCAGAACAGGCGCTCGATAAAATCGGCGAAGCCGGTTTCGATCCGGTGTACGGTGCGCGTCCATTGAAGCGAGCTATCCAGCAATACCTGGAAAACCCGCTGGCGCAAAAACTGCTTACTGGTGATTTCATTGCGGGTGATGTCATTAACGTCGATGTGCGCGATGACGAACTGGTGTTCAGTAAATTGCGTTCAGTGAAAGCAGTGGTCTAAGCGGCAGAATATAAACAAGCAGGCTTAGTCCGCGAACAACGCAAATAACGCGAATGTAAAACATTAAGTTGTCATTCTGATGAGCGCTTTATGCGAAGAAGAATCTAATACCACCGAGGTATAAGATCCTTCGTAACAACAGCTCAGGATGACAGCTGAACTATTCTGTCATTCTGATGAGCGTTGTGTGCGAAGAAGAATCTACTGCCACCGAGGTATAAGATCCTTCGCAAAAGCGGCTCAGGATGACAGTGCTCAAGATTTATACTTTATTAACGTTTTTGTCATATCTTCGAACAGCACAAACTTGCGGTATGAATATTCTGTGAAATAGAAAAGGCGGGCATTGCCCGCCTTTTTTAGTGCGATCAACAAAGTTTAGAAACGTGTACCAACACCAACGCCCAGTACCAGCGGGTTTAGATCAAAGTCAACAGTTGCAGCGTCCGCACCATTTACCTGGACCGTGGCTGTGGTATTCAAATCAATATACTTCGCGTCAAGGCTTACATACCAGTCCTGGTTGATATCAATATCAACGCCGGCCTGGATCACGATACTCAAGGTATCATCAACCGATACACCTGTAGAAGTCACCCCAGGGCCAACAACACTATCCATGGTGCTGGTAAACTGCGCGGTGGTGCTTTCACTGAGGAACATGGTGTAATTGAGGCCCGCACCCACGTAAGGGCGAATGTTGCTGGCCGGGGTGAAATGCCATACGCCAATTAGAGACGGTGGTAACACAGTGACATCACCCACGGTAACACCTGCAAGATTTCCGGTGCCCTGTACGTCATGCTTGGAGGTCGTGTCCAGCATCAATTCAACACCAAAGTTGTCGGTGACCATGTAGGTAATATCGACTCCCAGTGAGTACCCGTCATCAACATCAATCCCGGCTGGCGCAGCAAGCGGTGCGCCAGCGGTCGTGATCACCTGATTGCCACCCACATCCGGTGTAATATTCAGGATGCGCGCATTGATCAGAATATCATCCTGGCCAATAGCCATTACAGATGTGCTTGCAATCAGTGCGGAGAGCACTGTGGTCGTTTTAATAAGTGTCACGTACTGGTTTTTCATTTTAGCGCCTCAGTCTAGTTTGCAACTGATACAGCAGTTGCATTGGTT
>JBATHJ010000071.1:0-3753 GCA_049666625.1 Gammaproteobacteria bacterium
CCGCGTGCGGCCACAATTCAGGGGTTAAATCTTCCGGCGTGGCCGGCGCCCAGGATGCAACAGCCTGCGACGGCTGATTGCGTGTGGCTGTTACAGCAGCGACTCCATTGACACTGGAATAATTACCGCCCCGGTTATTCAACTGTAGATTCGATACGCCATTAAATTGCTGTTCCAGTGCATTCGCCAGGCCAAGACTGCCGGTGCGCGACAGGTCAAGCGCGATCTGTTTATCAAACATTTCCTGGTAGAAGCGTGTTTGCTCACCATCGGTTGAGTCACTCAACTGGCTGGCATCGCGCATCGCCTTGATCATGCTCTGCAGAAACAGTGCCTCGAACTGTTGCGCAACTTCGCGGTTGGCTTCGGGTGATTTTTGCGAGGCCTCAGAACGCAAACGCGCCAGCCCGCTGAAGTCTGTATACAGACCCGCACTGGAGAGTTCGCCTTTCATATCCATCGCCATCGGTTTTTAATCCACCTTAAATCACGACCAGTTCAGCGCGCAGCGCCCCGGCCTGCTTGAGTGCTTCGAGGATGGCGACCAGGTCACCGGGCGCAGCACCTACCTGGTTGACCGCGCGCACGATGTCATTCAGATCAACCCCGGGGTCGAACATGAACATGCGCTTTTCATCCTGTGCGATCTCCACCTGTGAACTCGGCACGACTTCGGTATTGCCGCCACGTGAAAATGAATTTGGCTGGCTCACTGCGGTCTGTTCTGAAATCGTCACCACCAGGTTGCCGTGTGCGACCGCGGCCGGTGTTACCCGCACATGACTGCTGATCACCACTGTTCCGGTGCGTGAATTAATAATTACCCGCGCAGCCGCATCACCCGGTTCCAGCGTCAGGTTTTCAACCATCGACATAAACGCCACCTGGTGTTCCATGTCTGCAGGCAAACGCACTTCTACAGAAATCGGGTCGACCGGCTTTGCCATGCCTTTGCCAAATTCTGCGTTGATCGCATTTGACATTCGGCTTGCAGTGGTAAAATCGGCAGAATATAAATTAAGCATGAACGCATCATTTTTCGACAGGGTGTTCCTGATCGTGCGCTCAACAATCGCGCCTTTAGGAATGCGGCCGACACTGGGAACATTGATGGTGATTTTCGATCCGTCCGAGCCTTCAACACCAAGCCCGCCGACAATCAGGTCGCCCTGGGCAATAGCATATACATTACCGTCAGCCCCCTTCAGCGGCGCCATTAACAAGGTGCCGCCGCGCAGGCTTTTTGCATTGCCCACTGACGACACGGTGACGTCGATGCGCTGGCCTTTCTTGATGAACGGTGGCAGGTTGGTATGTAACATCACCGCGGCCACATTTTTCGGTTGCGGTGTCACCCCCGGTGGCACCACGATACCCAGCTGGGTCAGCATGTTCTTTAAACTTTGCGCGGTATACGACACCTGGCCGACCGTGTCACCGGTGCCATCGAGACCAACGATCAGGCCATAACCGATTAACTGGTTATCACGCATGCCGGCAATCATGGCCAGGTCCTTGATACGTTCCGCGTGTGCGCCCAGGCTGCTGACGAGCAACACCAGCACGCTCACGGATTTAACCAGGGTATTCATTATTTTGTTTTTCATCAGAATGGCATCCATGAACTGTTAAAGAAACGCGCCAGCCAGCCGGTCTCATTCGCGCTGGACAGGGTACTGTCACCGCTGTACTGAATTTGTGCGTTTGCTACGCGTACTGAAGATATAGTGTTATCCGGTTTAATATCGATCGGCCGTACGATGCCGCGCAGGCGAATATATTCTTCTCCCTGGTTGATATTGATCCATTTTTCACCCTGCACTACGAGGTTCCCGTTCGACTGAACATCGACCACGGTGACCGTTACACTACCGGTGAGCGAATTGCTCTGGCTGCTGTCGCCCTTGCCATCGAATGAACTGGATGAATCAATACTGTTATCAAAAATTGCTTTACCGTGTGCTGTCGGCGTTTTGCCAAAGATGGTCGGATTCATGATCTCTGCACTGGTGTCCTTGCTGGTAGCGGTTTCCGCGGTTTTTTCTGCATCGGTTTTTTCTTCCAGGGTCACTGTCAACATATCGCCAATACGGCGTGCTTTCAGATCTTCCATTAACAGCCAGGCCGTGCCTGCCTGGTAGATCGAATCACTCGGTTGTGGCGGCGCTTCAACGCGCAACGGCAAGGCCGGCGCAAACTCCGGGTCACCCCGTTTGGGTGATGCGCAGGCGCTCAATAGCGATAGTGCGATCACGCTACACAACAGGCTGGACGTTTTCAGTAACATCTTATTCACCCTTACATATTATTAGTTGCGTACTGCAGCATCTGGTCAGCGGTAGATATCGCCTTGGAATTCATTTCATAGGCGCGCTGGGTTTCAATCATGTTGACCAGTTCTTCTACCGTGTTCACATTGGAACCTTCGAGTGATGACTGGATCAGGGTGCCGAGTCCGCTCAATCCCGGTGTGCCGGTTTGCGCCGAGCCGCTGGATGCAGATTCAACAAACAGGTTGTTACCAATGGCCTGCAGTCCGGTCGGGTTGATAAAATCCGCCAGCTGAATACTGCCGACCTGGGATGGCGAAGCCGCACCTTGCAATAACACTGAGACGGTGCCGTCTGAACCAATGGATACTGACTGGGTGTTATCCGGAACGGTGATAGCTGGCTGGAAAGCATAGCCAGATGAGTTCACCAGTTGCCCGGTTGCATCACGCTGCAATGTGCCATCGCGCGTGTAGGCAGTGCCACCATCGGGCAACAGTACCTGCAAAAAGCCGCGCCCCTGGATGGCAATATCAAGGTTATTGCCGGTCTGAACAATATTTCCCTGGGTAAACAGTTTTTCGGTAGCAACCGTGCGTACGCCTGTGCCGAGGTTTACCCCGCTTGGATTGAGCGTATCCTGCGATGACTGCGCCCCCACCTGTACTACGTTCTGATAAATCAGATCGGCAAACACCGCACGGTCGCGTTTGAAACCGGTGGTGCTCGCGTTCGCCAGATTATTTGATATGGTCGACATGCGCGTTTGCTGCGCTTCGAGACCTGTTTTTGCTATCCACAATGCTGAATTCATTTTTCTATCCCCTGACTATTTTGTTTAACTCATCTGCATAATAGCGCTGGCTGCCTTGTCGTTTTCTTCGGCAGTGCGCATCATTTTCACGTGAGTTTCAAATTCACGTGCCAGTTCAATCATTCTTACCATCGCCTCGACGGAATTAACATTGCTCGATTCGAGCGAGCCCGAAACCACGGTAACACTGGCATCCGCCAGTGCGGGCTGCCCATCGGCAAGCCGTACCAGGCCATCCTCACCTTTTCTTAACTGATCCTGTGGCGGGTCCACCAGCTTGATGCGATCGACCACGGCCAGGGTATTCACTGCCTGGCCAATCGGCTGGATTGAAATCGTGCCATCACCGCCAATTTCGAGCTTGGCACTCGGAGGTATCGAAATCGGTCCACCGTTACCCAGCACGGCGAGACCAGAACCCGTGGTCAGGCGACCGAGTTCATCAACACGCAAATCACCCGCACGGGTGTAAGCTTCACTGCCATCGGGTGCCTGCACCGCGAGCCAGCCTTTACCGTTGATTGCCATATCGAGTTCACGCCCGGTACTGACGATGCTGCCCTGGCTGAAATCAATTCCCCTGCCTTCAACACTGCCGTAGACCCGGCTGGGATGGCCAGGACCGAACACCTGCTGACTGAGGCGTGATTCAAAATCACTGCGAAAACC
>JBATHJ010000072.1:0-2035 GCA_049666625.1 Gammaproteobacteria bacterium
GCAGTATTCCTTTCAGTATCATCGGTGTGAGTCTTGGTATCTGGCAAAGCGGAATCCTGTTATCCACCCCGGTCTACCTCGGCCTGATCATGCTTGCCGGTATCGTAGTGAACAACGCCATCGTGCTGGTGGAACAAATTGAAATCGAACGCGAAAAAAACCCTGACATGCTCCAGGCCATCAGCACAGCCGCGAGTCAGCGCCTGCGGCCGATACTAATGACCACGCTGACCACCGTGTTCGGCATGATGCCACTGGCGATAGGTTTTGGCGAAGGCGCAGAAATGTTACAACCACTCGCTTTTGTGATTGTCTGGGGTCTGAGTTTTTCCATGCTGGTGAGCCTGGTGCTGGTGCCGGCAGTGTATAGCGCTGCGCGCAGTTAAAAATGAAAAATGAAAAATGAAAAATTTATAACTAATAACTAATAACTATTCATTTTTCATTTTTCATTTTTCATTTTTCATTAATAATATACAGCATGAGTATCACTACTAACGTTAAACACAATCCTTATCTGCTGAACATGGATCTGCAGCGGGTTGCGATCAGTCTTGCGGGTGAACAGCACTGGGTGACCAGTCCGGCGGACGGCGTGTCGCGGCTTCATCTTGAACGCGAGGCTGAAGAATCCGGTCGCACCACCAGTTTTGTAAAATTTGCAGCCGGTGCGCGTTTTCCTGCGCACTCGCATCCGCGTGGTGAAGAAATCTATGTGCTTGAAGGTGTGTTCTCGGATGAATTTGGCGACTACCCTGCCGGCAGCTACCTGCGTAATCCGCCGGGGTCGTCGCACAGCCCGTTTACGCGAGAAGGCTGCACCCTGTTTGTTAAACTCGAACAGTTCAAACCCGGTGATGATGCGCAGGTGATAATACGTCCCGCAGACCAGCAGTGGCGGCCCGGTATTGGTAATTTACGTGTGCTGCCACTGCACGCGTATGCAACCGAGAGTACCGCGCTGGTGCTCTGGCCCGCGAATGAAAAATTCCAGAGCCACCGTCACTGGGGCGGTGAAGAAATCGTCGTACTCAAGGGCACTTTTTGCGACGAGCACGGCGCGTATCCGCAGGGTTCGTGGATTCGCAGTCCACACCTGAGCCAGCACACACCATTTGTGGGCACGGAAGAAACCCTGATCCTGGTGAAAGTCGGCCACCTCGGCGAGGATCAGGACAGTTAAAACCATTCACTACACAGTCAGAAAGCGTAGCCCGCTGGTAATCTGGAAAATCAGCCCCATATCACTGCGATAGACGTATTTTCAGATCGACGGAATTCACCAAAACCTTTTGAATATAAAGGGAATTCTCCAATGTCCAGTGGAACGTATTCTGGTACAATCTGTCTATTGTTAACACTTGAAGACGAGGTCCGCCATGTCAGCAGTTCAGTTTAATACCCAGTTGAGCAATGAAATTAATGTTTCACCGGAAGCCGTGCAGCAGTTGATCGCATTGACTGAAAACGAAGAAACCGTCAACGGTGTGCGTATCTTCGTCTCCGGCGGCGGTTGCAGCGGCATGCAATACGGCATGACCTTTGTTGAGCAGGGCAGCGAGTTTGACACTGTCTGGGAAAAAGACGGCCTCAAAGTATATGTCGATTCAGTTGCACTGGCGTATCTCGAAGGTGTTGAAATCGATTACCAGACACAGGGCAGCGGCGCCAGCTTCGTGTTCAAAAACGTATTTTTGAACACCGGTGGTTCAGGTTCCTGCGGTGGTTGCGGTTCTGCCGGTGGCGGCGGTTGCGGCTAAGCGCATACAACACTGTTGTACTGGCGACATTTGATGCTGACTGTTTCTGAAACCGGGTGACCCTGCTGGATTATCACCTGCGTTTCAGAAAACTGTGAGCCTGTCGAAGCCCCGCCAGAATGAATTCATCGCCAGCAAACAGAAAGACACCGCGTCCTGACCGTCCTCGATTACTGTTAATGTCTCAACCCAATAGCTACCGCATTGCGCCCTTCATAAAAGCTGCAACGCGGTTGGATATGGATGTACTGATCGCATCACGCGGTGAGCATTCG
>JBATHJ010000073.1:0-6811 GCA_049666625.1 Gammaproteobacteria bacterium
ATTGAACTGGTGCGAGATATGTTGTGTTGTATTCATATTATCCATCTGCTTCACCCATAGCGGCCGGTAATGTAATCTTCTGTCTGTTTCTTGCCAGGATTGGTAAATATCTTGTTGGTATCGCCAAACTCAACCATTTCACCGATATACATAAAAGCCGTTTCGTCAGAAACACGCGCGGCCTGTTGCATGTTATGCGTGACGATCAGGATAGTGTAATCGGTTTTCAGCTCGTTAATTAATTCTTCAATTTTAAGTGTTGATATCGGGTCGAGCGCAGAGGCCGGCTCATCAAGCAACAATATTTCAGGTTCGATTGCAATCGAACGCGCAATCACCAGGCGTTGCTGCTGACCGCCCGACAGTCCAAGCGCATTTTCATCGAGACGTTCCTTCACCTCATCCCACAGGGCTGCGCCCTTGAGTGCCCATTCGACTTTTTCTTCCAGCATTCTGCGTTTATTCATGCCCTGCAAACGCAATCCATACGCCACGTTTTCAAATATAGACATAGGAAACGGGTTGGGTTTTTGAAACACCATGCCGACACGCTGGCGTAGCGCGGTAATATCAACATCACGATCAAAAATATTTTTCCCGTCGAGCAGAATCTGGCCCTCGGTGCGCACACTGTCCACCAGGTCATTCATCCGGTTAAAACAGCGCAACAAGGTTGATTTACCGCAACCACTGGGCCCGATGAAAGCCGTCACCCGGTTGCGCTTCATCTTAAAACTGATGTCTTTCAGGGCCTGCGACTCGCCGTAGTACAGGCTGAGATTACGCACATCCATGCAGATATCTGTCTCGCCTTCGGGTGCAGCACGCAGTACAGATGGGTCGATTTTTGTATTGACTTCACTCATAAGCATTTTCTTTAATTATCGAGTGCGCGGTATTTTTCGCGCAGACGGTTACGTAAACTGATTGCGCTCAGGTTGAGTGCAATAATCACAACCACCAGCAGGAACGCAGTGGCATATACCAGTGGTCGAGCGGCTTCCACGTTTGGACTCTGGAAACCGACATCATAAATATGAAAACCAAGGTGCATAAATTTTCGATCTAGATGTATGAACGGGAAGTTGCCGTCCACCGGCAGGCTCGGTGCCAGCTTGACCACACCTACCAGCATCAAAGGTGCGACCTCACCTGCGGCACGCGCCACTGCCAGAATCAGTCCGGTCATAATCGCCGGACTCGACATCGGCAACACCACTCGCCATAAAGTTTCCGCGCGGGTTGCGCCCAGCGCAAGACTGCCTTCGCGCAGGCTGCGCGGTATACGCGCAAGGCCTTCTTCGGTAGCGACAATCACTACCGGCAAAGTCAGGATCGCCAGCGTCAACGACGACCATAACAGGCCCGGGGTTCCAAAGGTCGGTGCGGGCGATGCTTCCGGGAAAAACAGGGCATCGATATTGCCACCAAGAAAATACACGAAAAAGCCTAGTCCAAACACACCGTAAACAATCGATGGCACACCGGCAAGATTATTCACTGCAATGCGGATTATCCGTATTAACACGCCCTGCCTCGCATATTCGCGTAAATATACCGCCGCGATTACACCAAACGGTGTCACCATGACTGACATCAGCAATACCATCATCACAGTACCGAAGATTGCGGGGAATATGCCGCCCTCGGTGTTCGCTTCGCGGGGATCGTCGGTGATAAAGCTCCACAGGCTATGGAAATAAAAACCGACTTTATCCAGCATTGACATTTTGTTGGGTTGCCATGCGTTTACAATTTTATGCAGGCCCACTTCGATTTCTGAGCCGTCCATCACCCGCACCGTGATGGCATCACGGTTTATTTCGCTATACAGCTCGACCAGGATTTTTTGCAGGGCTGCGTATTCAGCATCGTAGGCTTTGCGCTCGTTATCAATTTTTGCCAGCGCCTCTGCAGTCGCTTCATTATCCAGTTCGAGCCGTCGTTGCTTTAAGCGCAAACGTTCGATAGCGTAGTTGATTGCGCCGATGTCATCGCGCTCCAGCGAGGTGATTTCATCGCGCAAGTCCAGCACGCGCTCGAGTCTCTGCTGAAATTCCGACCAGGCTGCTTCGGCCTCGGCTACCGTGCTGCCCTGTTCCTGTACGGCTACCAGGTAGCCGTACATATTGCCCCACTCGATGCGCTCCAGCACCATCAGCTCAGGCGGGGTCTCACGTTTGCTGATGTCTTTATCCAGCAGCCACCTGAAATCACTGCCGAGTAAATCACGGTTGCCGGTTTTCACCAGGTAGCGTTTGACTTCGCCGCTGGAAATATCAATCCCCGGCACACTGCCGGCGGCGACGGTTTCGGTTTCGACCATTTCAGCAATCAGCGTGCTGTTATTTTCAAGCGCGAACTGGTACACCTCTGCCGGCCAGAAATGGCTCATGCCACGCACCATGATGAGTCCTAGCAATCCAAACACGGCCACCAGTGCAATACTGATTGCACCCGCGTTCAACCATATCCACGGCGTACCCGATTTAAACCATTCGCGCATCATAAAGCGTTATACCTCTGGCGCAGCCGCTGGCGCACAATTTCAGCCGCGGTATTAAATATAAAAGTAAACATGAACAGCACCAGTGCCGCGAGGAACAATACGCGATAGTGGGTACTGGCAACTTCAGCTTCCGGCACTTCAACCGCGATGTTGGCAGACAGCGTGCGCATGCCTTCAAAAATACTCATGTCCATCACCGGGGTATTACCCGTCGCCATTAATACAATCATGGTTTCACCGACTGCGCGGCCAAAGCCCATCATCAATGCTGAAAAAATACCCGGGCTTGCCGCAGGTAGTACCACGCGCATCAAGGTTTGCCAGCGCGTTGCGCCCAGTGCAAGCGAACCACGGATCAGGTGTTGCGGCACACTGAACAGGGCATCTTCGGCAATGGAGAAAATGGTGGGGATAACGGCAAACCCCATGATGAGCCCGACCACCAGCGAGTTACGCTGGTCATAGCCAATGCCCCAGTGTTCACTCATATAGAGTATCAGGTTGCCATCGAAAAACAGGTTTTCAATCGGGTGACTCACCAGGGAAGATATCCACACCAGCAATAACACCACGGGTATTAACAATGCCGCTTCCCAGCCTTCAATAAAATTACCCGAAGGTACGTATCGCCATAGCCATGCACAGACTAAAAACCCGAGCGGTAGAATCAGCAACAATGTGAATACCCCTGCGAGTTGCGCTTCTACTATAGGTGCGAGCCAGAGGCCGGCGAGAAAACCAAGAATCACTGTTGGCAATGCTTCCATGATTTCAATCGACGGCTTGACTGACTGGCGCATGCGCGGCGTCATAAACTGCGCGGTAAAAATCGCGCCGAGTATCGCGATGGGCACAGCGAACAACATGGCATAGATCGCGGCCTTGATGGTGCCGAATGATAACGGTACCAGGCTCAGCTTGGCTTCAAAATCATTGGTCGATGCCGACGACTGCCAGATATAGTCGGGTTCATCATAGCCCTCGTACCAGACTTTGCCCCACAGCACATCCCAGGAGACTTCGGGATATTCATTGCGCACATCGTAAACTGTGAGGCGCTCATTACTGTCCAGCACCAGTAAAGTTTCAGCGCGCGCCGACCATGCGAGTTCCCTGATGGCGCTGCCACTGTTTTTTACGCTGGCCAGGGTGCGGCCCGAGGTCGAGTAATACACCGTCACTTCGCCCTGCTCATCACCCGCGGCAAATCCTTTGCGACGATGTTCGGACGCCAGTGCGGAGACCGCCTGCCTGTCATTACTGAATTTGCGAATAAAGGTAAGTTTGCGCACATCTTCACTGCCGTCCGCCTGATCACGCACCTGCATCCATTGCTGTACTTCGCCGTTTTCCAGTCCGACCAGCAAAGAAGCACCACCGAGTAACAGGCGCAGATTACTGATGCCGACCTTGAATGACTGCAACAGCGGCGCATCCTCAAGCCCATCATTGCCAAGATTAAATTGCAGCAGTCCCGATTTCTCACTCGCCGCGTACAGGTAACGCATGTTCGGGGTTAACGCCAGCGCAGTGATCCTGCGCCTGGAGTCATACTGCGAACGCGATTCCAGTTCCGTTGTCATGGTTTCAGTCAGGAACGACTGCTCGCGCGAATAACGTGCATACACGAGCTGGTTTTTAGCTGTTAATGCCGCAATGCCCGCCGCATCATCACTGATATGAAACGAGAGCTGCAACAAAGCTGCACCGGATTCATCCACGGTCACGGGCGCTTCACCGAGGGGGTATTCAATCGCCGGGGTCAGTTCACGCACGTCGTTGGCGTAACTCGCCTTGAAAACATATTTCAGCGCGATCGCCTCACCATTCGCCAGCCCGAGCATGACATATTCAAAATTATCCGCAGTGGCGGTGACGGGCGCGGGCAAATCGAGCTGCACACGACTGACGATTGCGCCATTGGCACTGTTGAAGAAAATCACTTCACCGCGCTCGGTGATGCGCACCGCCACCTTGCCCAGCTCTTCCACCCCAATATAGAGTGTGCTGCCATCGCCGGGCACAGCGTAATCGGCACGTTTGGTGATCTCGGCCGACTCGAACATCGGGATCACGATATACAGCAGGTAAAAGAAAATCAGCAGGATGGCGACAATCACGCTGATGCCACCGATGGCAACAAAATAGCGCGCGAGCCGGTCTTTCAACGCACGGCGCAGGTAATGGGGCTGTTTACCAATTTGCAGGGTCTGTTGTCGCATGCCGCGGAAGTCTACAGACGAAATATTACGTGGATATTACGAAATATGACAATTCTGCTACAGTGGCCCAAACTATGGTAGCGGCAATGACAACGGCGAATTTTTTCATTACGCTATCCCGGTGCTGGCGGCACTCACCGGGGTTCGACCAACGCCGCCAGGCCAGCCATTCAGGACCAGGAGCCAGCATGCACACCAGCATTGTCCATGTACACGTCAAAGCCGAGCATATTTCCGATTTCATCGAAGCAAGTCGGCGCAACCATCAGGCCGCAATACAGGAACCGGGCAACCGTCGTTTCGACGTGCTGCAGTCAGCGGAAAAACCCGGCTGGTTCGTGCTCTACGAAGCCTACGTCAACGCCGAGGATGCGGCTGCGCACAAACTGACCCCGCATTATATGGAGTGGCGCGATACAGTCGCAGAGTGGATGGATGCGCCACGCAAGGCCCTCGCCTTCAACGGCCTGTTTCCCGCAGCATGATTACCACCTTCAACAGTTTTACTATTGCACACCTGCCGCGAATTGAATTTGGCAGCGGCACGTTCAACATGCTCGGCGCGCTGACCGCCGGCTATGGCACACGCGTACTACTGGTGACCGGTGCGCTTTCGTTTTATAAAACCGAATACTGGCAGGCCTTGCAGCAGCAGTATCGCGACCTCGGCATCACCTATTCCAATGTTTACATCAATGGTGAACCCTCGCCGCAAATGGTGGACGAGGCCGTTGCCAGATATGCTGATGCAAATATCGATGTTGTTATCGGTATTGGCGGTGGCAGTGCTCTAGATGCAGCCAAGGCCATTGCCGGATTGCTGCGCGTGGGTAACAGCGTGATGGATTATCTCGAAGGTGTCGGCCCGGAACTTAAATACGCAGGCCCGGCACTGCCCTTTATCGCGGTGCCCACCACCGCCGGCACCGGTAGCGAAGCCACCAAAAATGCGGTGCTCAGCGTGCAGGGCAAAGACGGTTTCAAAAAATCGTTTCGCGATGACCAGCTGGTGGCAGAAGTCGCGCTGGTTGATCCCGACCTGCTGGCCTCCTGCCCGGCCGATGTGATTGCCGCCAACGGCATGGATGCACTCACCCAGCTGATCGAATCCTATGTATCGATCCGCAGCAATGTATTCTGCGATGCACTCGGCATCAGCGGCATGCGTGCCGCGCGCGACGGCCTGGTGCCATTATTCAGCAGCAAGGGCAAAGACAGTGCGGCGCGCGAACGCATGGCCTATGCCTCGATGATATCGGGCATCAATCTCGCGCAAACCGGCCTGGGCTCGGTGCATGGACTGGCTTCACCGCTGGGCGCGTTTTACCCGATACCGCACGGCACAGTCTGTGGCACACTGGTTGCAGTCGCCACCGAAACCAATATCAACGCGATGTGTGATCGAGAACCCAATAACCCGGCGCTTGAACGCTATGCAAGAATCAGCGAAGTACTGTGCCAGAAACGCCACCGAACAAGTGAAGATGCCTGGCAGGCACTGATACATTTATTGCATCAGTGGACCGAAGACCTGCAACTTAAAAAACTTTCGCACTATGGACTCAAGTCATCCGGTATTGCAGACGTAGTGGCACATTCGCGCGGCAGCAGTATGCTGACCAATCCGATCGTGCTCACCGATAATGAAATCAGCGCGATACTTGTTGAGCGTATGTAATAAAACCAAAGGCGAAACCACGGAGGCACAGAGCACACAGTGAAATGCAACTGGTAGGGCGGCCATTGGCCGCCATAAATCTTCCAGCATGCACCGTATCTCTGTTATTTATTATGAACAACACATACCCCGTTTGTGTTTATCTTGGCGAAGCCCTTGGTCGCTATGGCTTTGGTAACGGCCACCCGTTCAGCACACAGCGCTACGAGGTTTTCCGCGATGCATTTTACCAGCTGAAACTGGAGCAGCGTGTCGCTATAGGCACACCGCAAATTGCTGACCAGGACATGCTCGAACTGTTTCATACTCACGATTATGTTGAACTGGTGAAACAGAAATCTAAAACAGGCGCGGGCTATCTAGACTGCGGTGACACGCCTGCATTTATCGGTGTGTTCGAAG
>JBATHJ010000074.1:0-3238 GCA_049666625.1 Gammaproteobacteria bacterium
GACGTAAATGCAGAGCACACCGGCATTCCGTCCCTGCTCAGGCGCATGAGCGATCTTTCAATCAACTTTACCGACCTGAATACACGCCAGAGTTCGCTTGAAGAAATTTTTGTCAACCTGGTGAGTGATCGCGATAACACGGAACAGCATGTCCAGTAAAATCAGACCAGCTAAAATCAGGCCGCCGCGGTTTAACCGTTATGGCGTATGGGCAATCTATCGTTTTGAGATCGATCGCGCGCGCCGCACCTTACTGCAAAGCCTGATTACACCGGTGATCACCACCTCGCTGTACTTTGTCGTTTTCGGTGCGGCCATTGGTTCACGCATGAGCGAAGTCAACGGTATTGCTTACGGCGCATTCATTGTGCCTGGCCTGATCATGCTGTCTTTGTTCACTGAAAGCCTGTTCAATGCCTCATTCGGCATCCACTTCCCCAAGTTCACCGGCACCATTTATGAAGTGTTGTCAGCACCGATATCTGCGTTTGAAATTGTGCTGGCATATGTTGGCGCCGCAGCCAGCAAATCAATGATACTGGGGCTGGTGATCCTGGCAACGTCAACATTATTTGTCCCGATAGAAATACAGCACCCGGTCTGGATGATTACCTTCCTGGTACTGACGGCAACCACCTTTAGCCTGTTTGGGTTCATTATCGGCATCTGGGCGAAAGACTTTGAACAACTGCAACTGATTCCTATGCTGATCGTGACGCCACTGACATTTCTCGGTGGCGCGTTTTACTCGATCGACATGCTGCCCGAAACCTGGCGCACACTCACCCTGCTCAACCCGGTGGTATATCTGATCAGCGGTTTTCGCTGGAGTTTCTATGGCGTTGGCGATGTCAGTATCACCATCAGCCTGGTGATGACACTGAGTTTCCTGCTGACCTGCATTGGCCTGGTGTGGTGGATATTCAAAACCGGCTACCGCTTAAAACACTAATAGCGTCATCAGCGTGCCGTGCGCGCATGCCTGCCCATCTCGATTTATCTATTTAAAACAGTCAGTTATTCCTGAGCGGCAATCACTTGCCGGGCTTCCTCTCGCCGTCTGCATTCAGACACATTTTTAGAATCATTTTACTAAAGCCCCCTGTGTGCGTGCCGATAAACTAACTGACTGAAATAGAAAATAAAATTCATGAATCCTGATGGACTCTGTGCTCAAAAACGAAACCAGTAAGCCGCCATCGATCCTCCTCGTCGAGGATGATGACGTGACTGCGTATATGCTCGCGTACCTGTTGCAACGTGAGGGTTACGACGTTACCAACGTCACCGACGGCAAACAGGCACTCGACGCCATCAATAACAACCCGCCGTTTTCGCTGGCACTGCTCGATATTATGATTCCTTACACCAATGGATTTGATCTGGTTTCACATATCCGCTCCATGCCTAGCTGGAACGATTCAGCAGTCATCATGATCTCCGGCAAATCGCAGGAAAAAGACATCATCAAGGCACTGGATGCCGGTGCGACTGATTACATCGTCAAACCGTTTCAACCCGGTGAAGTGCTGGCCCGGATCCGTAAATCTGCACCGCACGCATCATGATCCAGCAGCGCCGCTTCTGGCTCACGACTTCACTGCTGCTGTTATCAATAGACGCCAGCGCTGCGACGACTGACGCCTGTTACACAGAGGCAGGTATCGCAGTTGAAAATAAAAACTTCGAGCAGGCTGAAAGCCTTTTGCAAACGCATCTGCAGCATGCAGCTGAAGAGCCAGCGTCGCGTTTTCTGCTCGCTCGCGTGCTCTCGTGGCAGAAAAAATGGACACAGGCCATGGCCTTGCTAAACACCTTGCTGGAAGAATCACCGAACAATGCAGATTATTTACTGGCCCGTGCCAACACGCTCGACTGGATGGGCCGCGGTAATGAAGCACTACTGGACCTGGAGCATGCGCGCGCGATTGCACCTGGATACAGCGCGCTATGGCGAACTGAAATACGGCTACTGCTCGACATCGACACGCCTCAGAGTAGAAGCCAGGCGAGTACACTGGTTGAAGCAGCCGAGCAACAGTTCCCTGCTGAAGACTGGGACATGCTGCCGGACCCTGCCGAAACTGAAGTGCATACTGAATCGAATAGAACTAATCGTTATGCTGTAGAAGCCGCCATTGGTCACGATGAACTCACGAATAACCGCGCTCCCTGGGAATCACGATCACTGGTATGGCTGGTACAAACCCCTGAAAAACATTATGCACACCTGCAGTTTGACAGCTTTGAACGCTTTGACCTGGATGACCGGCAGTTCGGTGCCAGCTATGCCCTGCCGATTGCTGCTTCCTGGACATTCTATGCAGGCGTTAATTACAGCCCGACACACGAAGTTATTGCGAACAGGATGCTCGAAACCAGGATCAGCAAGAACATATCAGCAGGACTCAACCTGCACGCAGGCATCAGCCATGCCAGGTACACAAGTACCAATAGCCAGCAGTTCATCCTGAGCGGTGAATATTACTGGTCTGATTATCGCGCCGCCTACACTTACCGCCTGATCGATGTAATGAATGCAGGTACTGGTTATAACCACAATGTGCAAATTAACCACTACTACGCAGCGGCAAACTTCATCGGTGCTTCAGTCGCCACAGGCGATGATGTTGAATTTGACGGCACACCTGACCCGCCGATAAGCAATGTATTGACTGTATCGTTATACGGACGGCACATGTTTCAACCACAATGGTCACTGACCTGGTCAGTGGCACTCCACCAGCAAGGAGACTTTTACGACCGCAATGGTTTTGTTCTCGGCATTAAATTCGATTACTGATCCGGTACTGTATTACCTCACTCACGGGGTAATCATTATTGCCGGACTGGTGCTGTTGATGTTGATACAGGTTATCAGCTTCAGGATTTACAGCGTCTACGAAAACAGGGTCAACGAAACTGCCAAAAATATCTGGCGGCCTGTGCTCGCTGAAATGATGCTTTCGTATCCCGACAATATTCCCGCGCTACAGAGAAAACATCGACATATATTTTTGCGTGAATGGAACCGGTTTCATTAATTATTACGTGGCGAAGCTCGCCTCAGGCTGCAGATATTATCCAGGCACAAGCAACTGGATACCATTGCACATGCTTATCTCAAAAGCAGCAATGTACGAAACATGCTACAGGGCATCGTCACCCTGGGTCACATGCAGGACGAGTCTATATGGGACAGATTGATCGATATTATAAATTCAGACCACCCGATTCT
>JBATHJ010000075.1:0-1566 GCA_049666625.1 Gammaproteobacteria bacterium
GGTGATGCTGCGTTAATCGAATACACCAACCGCTTCGACCGGATGCAGGTAAAAGCGGCGGCTGAACTTGAATTGCCACGCGCACGCCTGCAGCAGGCGCTCGATACCATCGATGCCGAGCACCGCACTGCGCTGGAACATGCGGCACAACGCGTGCGCGCCTATGCTGAACACCAGAAAATGGAATCCTGGCAATACACCGAAGCCGATGGCACGGTGCTGGGCCAGAAAGTGACACCGATGGACCGTGTCGGCCTGTACGTACCGGGCGGCAAGGCGGCGTATCCTTCGTCAGTCATTATGAATGCGGTTCCGGCGAAAGTCGCAGAAGTGCCCGAGCTGATCATGGTGGTGCCGACCCCCGACGGCGTGCTCAACGAGCTGGTGCTGGCAGCCGCGGCGATTTCCGGTGTGGATCGCGTTTTCACCATCGGTGGTGCGCAGGCAGTCGCCGCGCTGGCATATGGTACTGAGTCTGTACCGAAGGTTGACAAGATTACCGGTCCCGGCAATTCCTATGTCGCCACAGCCAAGCGCATGGTGTTCGGCGTAGTCGGTATCGACATGATCGCAGGTCCGTCAGAAATCCTGGTGGTGTGCGATGGCACCACCGATCCTGACTGGATTGCGATGGATTTATTTTCGCAGGCTGAACATGACGAAGAAGCACAATCGATTCTTGTCTGTCCCTATGCGGATTATATTTTGCGGGTCAAAGCCAGTATCGAGAAACTGCTGGTCGATATGCCGCGTAAGGATATTATCACCACCTCGCTGAAAGACCGTGCTGCAATCATAAAAGTGGCGGATATGGAACAGGCGATCGAAGTGGCCAATCACATCGCGCCCGAACATCTCGAACTTTCGATAGAAAATGCCGAGTTATGGGCGCAGAAAATTCGTCACGCCGGCGCGATTTTTATGGGGCGTTATACAGCTGAAGCGCTGGGCGATTATTGTGCCGGTCCCAATCATGTGTTGCCGACCTCGGGCACTGCACGTTTTTCATCACCTCTTGGGGTATACGATTTTCAGAAACGTTCCAGTTTGATCGGCTGTTCCGCACAGGGGGCTGCCGAGCTTGGCAAGTGTGCATCCATACTCGCGCGCGGTGAGGGACTAACTGCGCATGCGCGTTCTGCTGAGTACCGTTTGTCGAAAAAGTAAGCATATTCAAGCAATTCCATTCACCTCTCGGCGTACTAAATCCTTTAATCCCTCCTATACTTGCATCTGGCATGGATGTTGCTGACTTCTATTTACTGAAGTTATTAAGTTGAAAAACACAGTCTCACGGCTATAAAGCGCCAATAATTTGACGCTTCGGCCGTGTTGTACCAGTTAAACGGGATGTTGGTTCAACTTAGCGGCCAAATGTTACAAATCAATCCAGACAAAATAATAAACAGGGCTTGCGAGTGCGCCGCGTGATTTTTCCGGGAAAGCCCCGCAGATAAATCAGGATTTGACTATGCGTTTAAAAACAATACTGGCTGTTACTGGACTGCTGCTGTGCGTGCTCGCACATGCGCCGGCACGCGCAGAAAATGTCAGTCCCAAAGACGA
>JBATHJ010000076.1:0-4304 GCA_049666625.1 Gammaproteobacteria bacterium
GTACAACCGCAGTGCGGACGGTGAGTTGCATACCTTGCCCGCGCCCTCGGTCGATACCGGCATGGGGCTGGAACGCCTCGCTGCGATCATGCAGGGTGTGCATAATAATTACGATATCGACCTGTTCCGTCACTTGATCAGCGCCGCTGCCGAGGTGACCCACGCGGCCGGCACCGACAGTAAATCACTGCGCGTGATTGCAGACCATATTCGCTCCTGTGCATTCCTGATTACCGATGGCGTGATGCCCTCCAACGAAGGCCGCGGTTATGTATTGCGTCGCATTATTCGCCGCGCTGCGCGCCATGGCCACAAGCTGGGCATGACCGGGCTGTTTTTCCATAAGCTGGTGGCGCCACTCGCCGCCGAGATGGGGCAGGCCTATGCCGAGCTGATCAGCGCGCAGGCCAATGTCGAACGCGTGCTCAAACTCGAAGAAGAACGCTTTGCCGAAACCCTCGACCAGGGCATGCGCATTCTGGAAACAGATATCAACGCACTCAGCGGCCAGACGATTCCAGGTGAGACTGCGTTTCGCCTGTATGATACCTATGGTTTTCCGATTGACCTGACCGCCGATATTGCGCGCGAACGCGGGCTCACAGTTGATCACGCCGGGTTTGAAGTGGCGATGGATGCGCAGCGTGAACGCGCGCGCACTGCAAGCCAGTTCGGGGTTGATTACAATCGCGAGCTGGATGTTAAAGCTAACACCGTATTCACCGGATACACCGAGGTTGAACACCACAGCACGCTTGAACAGATGTTCGTCGAAGGCAAGCCGGTGAGCAAAATAGAAAGCGGCACACGTGCCGTGCTGGTGCTGGATGAAACCCCGTTTTATGCAGAATCCGGAGGCCAGGTGGGTGATACCGGCAAGCTGATCAATAACGGCGCGGTGTTCATAGTCGAAGATACCCAGAAGCAGGGCGCATCGGTACTGCATATCGGCCATCTCGAATCGGGCACGCTCGCGATAGGTGATAGTGTGCACGCGATGATCGATCGCGCACGCCGCGAAGCTATCAAGCGCAATCACTCGGCCACGCACCTGATGCACGCCGCCTTGCGCAGCGTGCTGGGGGACCATGTTCAGCAAAAAGGCTCCCTGGTCAATCTTGAGCGCACGCGGTTTGACTTTTCACATTTCGAGCCAGTGAGTCGCGAACAGCTCTACCGTATCGAACAAATGGTGAACCAGCAGATCATGAGCAACAATGCCACCACCGATAAAGAAATGGCGCTGGATGCAGCGAAAGCGGCGGGTGCCATGGCCTTGTTCGGTGAAAAATACGACAGCGTGGTGCGCGTGGTCAGCATGGGCGATTTTTCGACCGAGCTGTGCGGCGGCACCCATGTGCAACGCAGCGGCGATATCGGGTTTTTCAAAATTATCGCCGAGAGCGGGGTCGCTGCCGGTGTGCGCCGGATCGAAGCAGTGACCGGCGAGGCCGCGGTGAAATGGGCCGAGCACAAGGAAATGCAGCTCGATGCGATTGCAGATGCCGCGCGCACCAGCCGTGAAGATGTGGCTGATAAAGTTAAGCAGCTCATCGAACGCCTGCGCGAGCAGGATAAACAGCTGGCGCAGCTCAAATCCAAACTCGCTTCACAGGCCGGGAACGACCTTACTTCTCAGGCTGAAAATATAAATGGCATCAATGTATTAGCGACTAAACTTGAGAAAGTGGATAACAAAGAATTGCGCACCACGCTGGACCAGTTGAAGAACAAGCTCGGCTCCGCAGTGATCCTGCTCGCCACTGAAGAAGCTGGCAAGGTGAAACTGATTGCCGGTGTCAGTAAGGACCTGACCGGAAAAATTCGCGCGGGCGACCTGGTCAACGTGGCTGCCGCCGAAGTCGGTGGTAAAGGCGGCGGTCGTGCTGACATGGCGCAGGCCGGCGGTGATCAGCCCGAAAATATCGGTCGCGCGCTGGAAGCCGCGCGCAGCTGGCTGAAAAACCGGCTGTAAGCATGGCGCTTGCCTGAATAAGATCACACTTATATACTTCGCGCACTTTTCAGCCACTGGCAGTGTCAGTGGCTTACATTTAACCGATTACATTTAACTCAGGGTCGGCAACAGCACGATGGCGTTGATTGTTCAGAAATACGGCGGTACCTCGGTCGGCAGTATCGAAAAAATCGGTCAGGTCGCCGACAAGGTTTGCGCGCGCGCCAAACTGGGTGACCGGCTGGTTGTGACGGTTTCGGCAATGAGCGGTGAAACCAACCGCCTGCTCACGCTCGCCAATGAAATGAGTGCGAAGCCGCACCCGCGTGAACTCGACGTAATCATTTCGACCGGCGAGCAGGTGACGATTGCACTGCTCACCATGGCGCTACTCGACCGTGGCTGCGAGGCACGCTCGTATACCGGCAGCCAGATCAAAATGCTGACCGACAGTGCGTTTGGTAAAGCGCGGATACGCGACATCCAGACCGATGGCATGATGAAAGATTTAGCCGCCGGCAAGGTCGTCGTGGTCGCCGGCTTCCAGGGGGTGGATGAAGACGGCAATATCACTACCCTGGGACGCGGCGGTTCGGATACCACGGCAGTGGCGATTGCGGCCGCGCTCAAGGCCGATGAGTGCCAGATTTATACCGATGTTGATGGCGTCTACACCACCGACCCGAGGGTCGAGCCAAAAGCGCGCAAGCTGGACAAAATTACGTTTGAAGAAATGCTCGAGATGGCAAGTCTGGGCTCAAAAGTGCTGCAAATTCGCTCGGTTGAATTTGCAGGTAAATATAATGTTCCTTTGCGCGTGCTGCATTCCTTCCAGGAAGGAGAAGGCACGCTGATAGCCCTGGAGGATAACAAAGTGGAACAGGCACTGATATCAGGAATCGCGTTTAACCGTGATGAAGCACAGCTGACGATTGCCGGCGTGCCTGACCAGCCGGGTGTCGCTTCGGCCATCCTCGGACCGATCACCCAGGCCAATATCGAAATCGATATGATCGTACAGAATATTGGTGTTGACGGCTGCACTGACTTCACTTTCACCGTGCACCGCAATGATTATAAAAATGCCCTTGAGCTGCTGCAAAATACCTCAAAAACTTTAGGGGCAAAAAAAGTGATCGGCGACGATGCGATAGTGAAAATATCGCTGGTAGGTGTGGGAATGCGCTCACATGCCGGTATTGCAAATACCATGTTCCAGACGCTGGCGGATGAACGAATCAATATACGGATGATTTCCACCTCTGAAATCAAGATCTCCGTGGTAGTTGATGAGAAATACCTCGAACTCGGCGTGCGCAGTCTGCACGCCGCGTTTGGGCTGGACCAGGCCGGCAAACCGGACAGTCTGTCATAGCGTAAAGCTTATAAATTTGACATAATTGAGACAGGATGCAGTGACCCCGGCTGTGCCTGTAGATGTACCGGGGAAAAGTGAGAGAGTAGAACTATCGCGCTGTTCTGGCCTCTCACTTAACTATATGTGCCAAAAAGGAGAAAGGATATGTTGATATTAACAAGACGCGTCGGTGAGACGCTGATGATTGGTGATGAAGTAACCGTAACTGTTCTGGGTGTGAAAGGTAACCAGGTGCGAATAGGCATCAATGCTCCCAAGGACGTCGCTGTCCATCGTGAAGAGATTTACGAGCGGATCAAGGCTGAGCAAGGTAACACTGCGACCGCCGAATAGCTTTACCCATTGACTCAACAAAGGTAAGCTTCGCACCTCGTGTGCGAAGGCTGCTTTTTTGATTTTTTTCCGGGCCTGAAAAATACGGTTTTGAACGCACGATTGCGGCCCAAAGGGTGATGGCCGGGAGTCTGCAGTAACGCGCACGTGCGCCATGCATAACCTGGCGCAATGTTTGTTAGCAGAAAAATTTGAGTTTTGGAGAGCTGGCCGAGTGGCTGACTAAATCGCCGGGAGCGATTTAGAACATCAGCGATTTTTGCTGATGGCCCGAAGGGCGAAGGGCAGGAGCCCGGAGTAACGCGCACGTGCGCCATGCATAACCTGGCGCAATGATTGTTACCAGAAAAATTTGAGTTTTGGAGAGCTGGCCGAGTGGCTGAAGGCGCACCCCAGCTAAGGGTGTATGGGGGTAACCTCATCGAGGGTTCGAATCCCTCGATCTCCGCCATCTACTTATGTATGGGCCCATGTTTTTGGGCTCATTCATAAGTAGATTGAGGTGAACGAGGCTTTGGTGAGAAGCCTAGTTCGACTAAAATCGCCGGGAGCGATTTTGAACATCAGCGTTTTTGGCTGATGGCCCGCAGGGCAAAATACAAGGATGTATTTTGTAATCCCTCGCTCTCCGCCATC
>JBATHJ010000077.1:0-13646 GCA_049666625.1 Gammaproteobacteria bacterium
GGTCATGTTGGTGCGCTTAATGCGGCTGCAACATTACTGCTGAATATTGAGCCTGATCTCGACATTGCTAATGCGCATGCGCTGATCAATTCATTGCAGCAAAATGACCTGGTGGTTGCGATCACGGCGTTTACCTCGAATGCATTGTATGCCACCGCAGATGTATTGTTGCCAGCTGCCAGTTTTGCAGAAACATCGGGAACCTATGTCAACGTAGAAGGCTACTGGCAAAGTTTTGCCGGCTGCGTGTCGGCGAAAGGCGAATCGCGCCCGGCGTGGAAAATATTACGCGTACTGGGTAATGTTCTGGGGCTGGAAGGTTTTGACTATGTCTCCTCAGAACAGGTGCGCGATGAATTGCGCGAATTATGCCGGGATGTGGTATTGAACAACACCGTGCCTGCAGATGCCGCAGTTGAATACGTGGCTTACGATGGCGACATGATGCGAGCGGGCGATGTGCCGATGTATGCCGGTGATGCTGTATTAAGACGTAGCTCGTCATTGCAGAAAACAGTCGATGCGCAAAGTATATGTGCGCGTATCAACAGCAATGAAGCCGAGCGCCTGGGAATCGATGAAGCGGTTTCAGTGCTGGTCAAGCAGGATGAATTGAGTGCGCACCTGCCGTTGGTCATTGATGATTCCATTCCGGATAACTGCTGCTGGATACCGCTGGCGGTGAATGGCAATGAGTTACTCGGCAGCCCGTTTGGCGCCGTGAGCATAAGCAAGGCCTGAGTCTGATGATTGAATATATTCCACAATGGCTGATTGATTCCTGGAACTGGTTTCCGCTCGATGCGCAAACCGTATTCATTATTCTCGGCAAAATTATTCTTATCCTGCTGCCATTAATGCTGGCGGTGGCATATGTCACTTATGCCGAGCGCAAGATCATCGGTTACATGCAGGTGCGTATCGGGCCTAACCGTGTAGGGCCGCGTGGCTGGTTGCAGCCGATTGCCGATGCAGTCAAATTACTTTTCAAAGAAATTATCATTCCCACCCAGGCCAACAAATACCTGTTCCTGATTGCGCCGGTGTTGTCGATTGGGCCTGCGCTGGCAGCATGGGCGGTGATTCCGTTTGACCGTGGCATGGTGCTGTCAGATATTGATGCGGGGCTGCTCTATGTACTGGCATTGACCTCGGTCGGTGTCTACGGTGTGATTATCGCGGGCTGGGCGTCTAACTCGAAATACGCCATCATGAGTTCGTTGCGCGCCGGCGCACAAATCGTGGCCTATGAAATCGCCATGGGCTTTGCACTGGTGGGCGTGTTGATGGCAGGCGGCAGTCTCAACCTGGGCGATATTGTCGAAGCCCAGGCGGGCGGTTTCTCCAACTGGTTCATCATCTGGCTGTTACCGCTGTTCCTGGTGTATTTTATTTCCGGCGTGGCCGAGACCAACCGCGCGCCATTTGATGTCGCCGAAGGTGAATCTGAAATCGTCGCCGGTTTCCACGTGGAATATTCCGGCATGGCGTTCGCGGTGTTCTTCCTCGCGGAATACGCCAACATCATCATGATTTCGGCGCTGACAGCGCTGTTCTTCCTCGGCGGCTGGTTGTCACCGTTTGAAGGCTGGTCATTTCTGCAGGGGTCTTTCCTGGTCGAAACCAGTATCGTCTGGTTCCTCGCCAAAACCGCGTTCTTTATTTTCTGTTTCCTCTGGTTCCGCGCCACGTTTCCGCGTTATCGCTACGACCAGATCATGCGGCTCGGCTGGAAAGTTTTCATACCCGTCACCATCGTCTGGATATTTGTCGAAGGCGTGATGGTGGTACTCGAAGTCGGTCCGTGGGCAGCATAGGGGAATGATATGAAAGCACTCAGACATTTCATTCAGAGTTTCACCCTGTGGGAATTGTTCAAGGGACTGGGCGTCACCGGGCGTTACCTGTTTGCACGTAAGATCACCGTGCAATACCCGGAAGAAAAAACCCCGATGTCACCGCGTTTTCGCGGCCTGCATGCACTGCGACGTTATGCCAACGGTGAAGAACGCTGCATCGCCTGCAAATTGTGCGAAGCGGTTTGCCCGGCGCTGGCGATTACGATTGATTCTGAAGAACGCGAGGACGGCACGCGCCGTACCACGCGTTACGATATAGATTTGTTCAAGTGTATTTATTGCGGTTTCTGTGAAGAAGCCTGCCCGGTGGACTCGATCGTGGAAACGCATATTTTTGAATACCACTTCGAAGAACGCGGCACCAATATTATGACCAAGGAAATGTTGCTGGAAATCGGCGACAAACACGAAGCCGAGATTGCGGCCGCCAGATCGGCGGATGCCCGATATCGGTGATGGCAAATATGCGCATAATAGTTCGTCATTCCCGAATGATTTTGTCGGGAATCCATGGTTAGAAATGATGCCCCCCTGCAGAAGTGCGCGGGGATGAATAAAGAGAAATAGTAAAGACATGACATTTACAGACTTTATATTTTTTGCATTTTCTGGACTGCTGCTGGCCGCCGCGCTGGGCGTCATCTTGTCGCGCAACCCGGTGCATTCGGCATTGTTCCTGGTGCTGAGTTTTTTCAGCTGTTCTGCATTGTGGTTGTTGCTGGAAGCCGAGTTTCTCGCCATCGCACTGGTGCTGGTGTATGTCGGCGCGGTCATGGTGCTGTTTTTGTTCGTGGTGATGATGCTGGATATCAACCTGGTGCAAATGCGGCAGGGTTTTGTGCGTTATATGCCGATCGGTGCGTTCTTTGCGTTGTGCCTGGTGGGCATCATGGTATGGGTGGTGGGTGATTTTGGCGAAGATATTTTCAATACCCCTGAATTACAGCAGGCAGTGAAGCATGATGCTGATTACAGTAATACCCGCGAGCTTGGCAGAGTGCTGTATACCGAGTACGTGCTGCCGTTCGAAATTGCGGCAGTGATTTTGCTGGTCGCGATTATCGCTGCAATCACGCTGACGCTGCGCCGGCGTGAGTCCACCAAGTATCAAACCCCCGGCAACCAGGTCAAGGTCAAACGCAAGGACCGGTTGCGCGTGGTCAAAATGGATGCGGTTACACGGGAGCCAAAAGCATGATGGTCGGACTCAACAGTTACCTGATACTCGGCGCCATATTGTTTGCTATCAGTATCGCGGGCATTTTTCTCAACCGCAAAAATGTGGTGGTGCTGCTGATGTGCATCGAGCTGATGCTGCTCGCGGCCAATATCAACTTTGTCGCGTTCTCGCATTATTTAAATGACAGCGCCGGCCAGGTGTTCGTGTTCTTTATTCTGACGGTGGCGGCAGCCGAAGCGGCAATCGGCCTGGCAATACTGGTGGTACTGTTCCGTAACCGCGGCAGCGTGGCAGTCGAACAACTCAGCGAGATGAAGGGCTAGTTATGGAATCTATTTATCTCGCCATTCCGCTGGCTTGCCTTATCGGCGCGATTATCGCCGGCCTGTTCGGAGGTCGCATCGGCCGCACCGGTGCGCACACAGTCACCATTCTGGGTGTCGGTATTTCATTTATATTGTCGCTGGTGGTGCTCAACCATCATGTGTTCGCCGGTGGCGAGACATTCAACGGCACGGTCTATACCTGGATGGTGTCGGAAGGTATTCATTTCGAAATCGGCTTCCTGATCGATCGCCTTACGGTGATGATGATGTCGGTGGTCACCGGCGTGTCGCTCGCGGTGCATGTCTACACCATCGGTTACATGGCCGATGATGAACACAACTGGCCGAATGATTCGCTCGCCGGCAAAAATTCGTATCAGCGCTTTTTCAGTTATATCTCGCTATTCACGTTCTCCATGCTGATGCTGGTGATGTCGAACAACTTCCTGCAGCTGTTCTTCGGCTGGGAAGCGGTGGGCCTGGTGTCCTACCTGTTGATCGGTTTCTGGTCGGTGCGCCCGACCGCAGTGTACGCCAACCTCAAGGCGTTCCTGGTGAACCGTGTCGGTGATTTCGGCTTCATCCTCGGTATTGCCGCGGTGGTGATGTATACCGGCAGCGTGGATTATTACGATGTATTTGCCAGGGCTGAAACACTCGCCGGCAGCAGCATGGCGATATTTGGCGATACCCAGTGGAACGTGATGACAGTGATCTGCATCCTGTTGTTTGTCGGCGCCATGGGCAAGTCGGCACAGGTGCCATTGCACGTCTGGTTGCCGGATTCGATGGAAGGCCCGACGCCAATTTCCGCGCTGATTCATGCTGCGACCATGGTGACCGCGGGTATTTTCATGGTGGCGCGCATGTCGCCGATGTACGAGTTGTCCGAAGTTGCGCTGAGTTTTGTGATGATTATCGGTGCGATTACAGCGCTGTTCATGGGCCTGGTCGGCATTGTGCAAAACGACATCAAGCGTGTGGTGGCGTATTCAACCCTGTCGCAGCTGGGTTATATGACCGTGGCGCTGGGCGCTTCGGCCTACTCGGCCGCGGTGTTCCACCTGATGACCCACGCCTTCTTCAAGGCACTGCTGTTCCTCGCCGCCGGTTCGGTGATTATTGCCATGCACCACGAGCAGGACATGCGCAAAATGGGCGGGCTTAAAAAATATATGCCAATTACCTACTGGACATCGCTGGTGGGTTCGCTGGCACTGATCGGTTTCCCGGGATTGTCAGGCTTCTTTTCCAAGGACGTGATTATCGAAGCGGTGCATCATTCTTCAACCCCGGGCCACACCATTGCCTACATGGCGGTGCTGTCGGGTGTATTTATTACCGCGTTCTATTCGTTCCGCATGTTCTTCCTCGTGTTCCACGGCAAGGAGCGCATGGATCAGCACACCAGGGAGCATTTGCACGAAACCCGCTGGGTGGTCACCGGGCCGTTGATCGCGCTGGCGATTCCTGCGTTCTTTATCGGCGGTTTCACGATTGAATACATGTTGTTTGGCGATTACTTCGGTAACGCGATATACATCGCCGAGCACCATCGCGGGCTGGAAATTGTCGGCCAGGGTTTCCGCAGCGCGATTGGTTTTGTCGAGCACGGTTTTGCCGGGCCGGCATTCTACCTCGCCGCCGCGGGCGTGATCGCCGCCTGGTATATGTATTTGCATAACCCGGCGATGGCCGATCGCATGAAAACTATTTTTGCAGTGCCGTATAAAATTCTCGATGAAAAATATTACGCCGACAAGGCGAATGAAGTCGTGTTCGGTGCCGGCAGCCGCGGCCTGGCTAATGGCCTGTGGAAATTCGGCGACATGCTGTTTATTGATGGCCTGCTGGTGAACGGTTCCGCCAAAGTGGTGGGCTGGTGTTCCGGCGTCGTGCGCCTGCTGCAAACCGGTCTGCTGTATCACTATGCGTTTGCGATGATTATTGGTGTGCTGGGTTTACTCACCGCCTTCGTGATTTTTTAGGATAAAACATGTTTAGCGACTGGCCATTATTAAGTCTGACTGTGTGGGTGCCCATTCTTGGCGGACTTGCTGTACTGCTGGCAGGCGACAAGGGTGATGCCAATGGCATGCGCCGGCTTGGCCTGATGATATCGATTGCCACCTTTGTGCTCAGTCTTGGCCTGTACACCGGGTTTAATATCAGCACCTCCGATATGCAGTTTGTCGAACGCGCCAGCTGGATTCCGGCGTTTGATATTTATTATCACCTCGGTGTCGATGGTATATCGATGCCGCTGATTATTCTCACTACGTTTACCACCATCCTGGTGATCCTGGCCGGCTGGGACGTGATTCAGAAAAAACCCTCGCAGTACATGGCGGCCTTTCTCATCATGGAAGGACTGATGGTGGGCGTGTTTGCTGCGCTCGACTCGATGCTGTTCTACGTGTTCTGGGAAGGCATGCTGGTGCCGATGTTTATCCTGATTGGGGTCTGGGGCGGAGAGCGCCGGGTGTACGCCACCATCAAGTTCTTTATTTATACGTTCATCGGCTCGGTGTTTATGCTGGTCGCGCTGATCTACATGTATTACCAGGGTGACAGCTTTGCCATACTCGACATGCACCGGCTCAAGCTGGGGATGGACGAGCAGGTGCTGATTTTCATCGCCTTCCTGATGGCATTTGCAGTCAAGGTACCGATGTGGCCGGTGCATACCTGGTTGCCCGATGCACACGTTGAAGCGCCCACCGGCGGTTCGGTCATCCTGGCTGCGATCATGCTGAAGATAGGTGGCTACGGTTTCCTGCGTTTCAGCCTGCCGATAACGCCGGATGCCAGCGCGGCACTCGACTGGCTGATTATCCTGATGTCACTCGTCGCCATTGTGTATATCGGCTTTGTTGCACTGGCGCAGAAAGACATGAAAAAACTGGTGGCGTATTCTTCGATTGCGCACATGGGGTTTGTCACCCTCGGCATGTTCGTGATTTTCCAGATTGCTGATAACAGTGCCAATGCCACCGGCGGCGGTG
The DNA here is from genome assembly GCA_049666625.1 of Gammaproteobacteria bacterium. GTDB lineage: Bacteria > Pseudomonadota > Gammaproteobacteria > SZUA-229 > SZUA-229 > JASBSR01. The sequence goes on from JBATHJ010000077.1 coordinate 6,371, forward strand.
CCGTGCTGGCGCTCGAAGGTGCCATGATCCAGATGATTTCACACGGATTTATTTCCGGCGCGCTGTTCCTGATGATCGGCGTACTCTACGACCGCATGCATACGCGTCAGATCGATGCCTACGGCGGCGTGGTCAATACCATGCCGGTGTTTGCCGGCTTTGCCGTGTTCTTTGCGATGTCGAACGCCGGCCTGCCGGGCACCTCGGGTTTTGTCGGCGAGTTCATGGTGATCATCGCCAGCTTCCACGCCAATTTCTGGTATGCCTTCCTCGCTGCCACCACGCTGATCCTGGGCGCTGCCTACACCCTGTGGATGGTGAAGCGCGTGTTCTACGGTGAAGTCGCTAATGACAATGTGCGTGCATTAAAAGATCTGAATGCGCGTGAGTTTGTGATCATGGCTGTGCTCGCCGTGGCTGTGCTCGGGCTTGGTCTGTGGCCGGCACCGGTGGTCGATGTGATGCATGCCACGATTGATAACCTGTTGCAGCATGTTTCTGTTTCTAAACTTACAACGCTTGCGGGAATACAGTAATGACACTCGAATCCCTCAATTACATCACCGCATTGCCGGAAATTTTTCTGCTGAGCATGGCCTGCGTGGTGCTGGTGGTGGACGTGTTTCTGCGCGATGACCAGCGCAACACCAGTTATGTGTTGTCACAGTTAAGCCTGCTGGGTACCTTCGCGTTATTACTCGGCGGCATCACCGATGCGCGCGTGTACTCATACAACGACATGTTTGTACAGGATGGCATGGCCGACATGCTCAAGCTGTTCATCGTGGCAATCACTGCCGTGGTGTTCGTCTACTCACGTGATTATCTGAAAGATCGTGGCCTGTTCAAGGGCGAGTTTTACCTGCTGGCGCTGTTCGCCGTGCTCGGCATGATGCTGATGGTATCGTCCGCCAGCCTGCTCATGCTGTATCTCGGGCTTGAACTGTTATCACTGTGTCTCTACGCGATGGTCGCCCTGCATCGCGATAATGGCAACGCCTCGGAAGCGGCGATGAAATATTTTGTACTCGGCGCGATTGCCTCCGGCATGTTGTTGTATGGCATGTCGATGTTGTATGGACTGTCCGGCAGTTTGCAGCTGGTGGATATTGCAACTGCTGTGACCAACGCAGGCAGCAAGGATATCGGCCTGGTGTTCGCGCTGGTGTTTGTACTGGTAGCACTGATGTTTAAACTCGGTGCGGTGCCGTTTCACATGTGGGTGCCCGATGTTTACCAGGGGTCGCCGACTGCGGTCACCGTGTTCCTGGGGACTGCGCCCAAGCTCGCCGGCTTTGCCATTATCATGCGCCTGCTGGTCGAAGGCCTGGGCGGCCTGCACGCCGACTGGCAGCAGATGCTGGTGATTCTTGCGGTGCTATCGATGGCGATTGGTAATATCGTGGCGATTGCGCAGGCCAACATCAAGCGTATGCTGGCGTATTCGACCATCTCCCATGTTGGTTTTATTATTCTTGGCCTGCTCGCGGGCTCGGCTGAAGGCTATTCATCCGCGATGTTCTACACCATCAGTTACGCCATCATGTCACTCGGTGGTTTCGGCATTGTCATGTTGCTGGCGCGTTCCGGGTTTGAAGCTGACCAGCTGGCTGATTACAAGGGGCTCAATCAGCGCAGCCCGTGGTATGCCTTCATGATGCTGATCCTGATGTTTTCCATGGCCGGTGTGCCACCAACGCTTGGATTCTGGGCCAAGCTGGCCGTGCTCAAGGCGATCATTCATATCGACATGGTATGGCTGGCCGGCGTCGCGGTGTTCTTCTCCATCATCGGCGTGTTCTATTATTTGCGCATCATCAAGCTGATGTACTTCGATGAACAACAGGACAGCACGCCGTTGCAGTGCAGCTGGGATATGCAGATAGTGCTTAGCGGTAATGCATTATTGATTCTAGTGCTTGGCCTGTATCCCGCGGGCCTGATGGCGTTGTGTATATCTGTGTTTGGCTAAGCTCGCGTATTCCGCACAAAAAAAAGCCGGCTGCTGCCGGCTTTTTTTATGCTGAAGGTTTATTGTAAATTCAGCCTCTGACACACCAGCCCGGCCAGCCATGGAAAGCCAAGCGCCTCTACGCTGTCGGCCAGCGCATAGTATTCCCACAGTTTACCGCTGCCAAGGAAACCAAGATCAACATCGCTGTACCAGCCAAATTGTCCATGGCTGATATTCAGTCGGGTCGATATGCACTGGCTGCTGGCAAATTTTTCCAGTGGACGTGTTTGCCCGCTATAGCTGAGCACATTATCCAGTTCATTCATTGTTGAAACATGGTCATCGAACACGGCTAGCGGCAGATAAGTTTCCAGGGTCTGTAAATCGACAGCGCCATCATTTGTGGTAAGCGCTAACTCAACCTGCTGCTTCCAGTAACGCGCCAGTTGTGGCTCGAGTACCGGTTTTATGTCCAGCGTAAACGGGTAGGTTTCAGGGGTGATGTATACCTGGGTGCTAAACGTCATCGGCAGCCCTGTGGGGCCGGCGTAGACAAACTCGATATAGGTAGCAGCATATCCGCTGGCGGGTTGTGGCAGGGTGGTGCGGTACTGTCCGTTCGCATCCGGCGCGATCACTTCTTCTGTCCAGGCCTCACCAATACTGACTTTTCTGAAATCACGCGCCAGCGGATTCGTTGCGCGCCATACCCGCACCCGTTGCGGTGGCAGGGTCGCGCTTGCAATCAGCTCATCGTTTTGCACTTCCCAGTGCAGCTCGGGGCGTGGCAGGTCGAACAGCACTGTCTGGTACCAGCCCAGCAATGAATACAGGGTGTCGAACACGCTGGTCACCGAGTTCTCCAGCGAGTGATCGGTGTTGGGTGCATAGCGCATCAGTTTTTCACCCGGCAGGTCGGCGTAATAAAAGCGTGCTGAATCCGGCAGAAAGAACTGGTCGCCGGAGGAATTGAGTATCAATTTTGGCAATGACAGGCGATCACGGTATTCATACGGATCGATGATGCTGGCGAGATCGCGAAATTCCGGCGAACGCAGGCGTTGCAAAACCTCCAGCTGTAGCAGGCTGCTGAATTCTTCGATAAACGCACCATAACTCCGGTACTGGTTTTCCAGGCTGGGGGCGACATTCAGAAAATCGATCACCCCCGGTGCAATCGCGATCACGCGCGCATCTATCGCCGCCGCCAGCCAGGTCACCAGGCCACGCTTGGAATACCCGGTAATGACAAAATCATCGACCTGGTAAGCGCCCAGGGCAGGGGCGATCTGCTGCACCGCATCCATCGCCTTGATCACCGCCTTGGTCATCGGCACGTGTACCGGCCAGGTGGTGTCGCCGGTATCCAGGTACTTGTCCCAGCTGTAGCCGACGAGGGAGTCTTCCTTGCGGCCTGCGCTTTCACCGGGGAAAAAGAACGGCTGGTTGGGCACCTGGTAGACTGCGCTGACGATGGTCTGCGAGCCGATCGCCAGCTGGGAGATGATCTGTACAATCACCTCGCTGGCACCGGGCAGCGGGTCGGTATTATCGTTGTCGCCGACGAACAACATGCCGGTGGTGCTGATGACAGTGTCGGGCACGGCAATCACCATCTGGTGCTGCCACAGGGTGCGGTCAATTTCGTCGCTGCTGCGCCATTCCTGTGACACCATGTTGTACAGGTGCAGGGTGAGGCCGGCGGCAGGGATGCTCGCCAGGTGCTGGTAGCTGAACTTGCCATCGTCCTGGTTGACATAGGCTTCCAGCGCCTGCCTCGGGTCGTTGATATCCAGTGCGTAGAGCTGTGCGCTGAACAGCAGGCTTAAAAAGCACAACAGGGTTTTATGCAGTGTTTTGAGTTCCATAGGTGCGTCCATTTGATCCGGGGGGTGGGGGAGTTTATTTGATTGCATTTCCGGCCGGCAGCGGGGGTATTGAGTGCGGCCGGCGCGGATAATTTATATCACAACATGCCGGCGGCCTGCTATTGTTCCGACGAATGTCGAGATACCTTGCAATCGAGGGACTAAATCAGTATTATCTCCGCCGTTGTTGCGGGGTGGAGCAGTCTGGCAGCTCGTCGGGCTCATAACCCGAAGGTCGTAGGTTCAAATCCTGCCCCCGCTACCAGATTTATATGGTTTGTGGCGTGAAGGTTTCCGATGGAGGCCTTCGGGTTATGAGCCCGACAAGATCGTCGGTCTCAGGTGGGCGATTACGGGCGAAGCTCGTAGTTCCAAATCCTGCCCGCTACCAGTTTTATTTGTCGACTTATAATTAGAACAGCTCGACGAAAATCAGGGTCTTATGACCTGAATAGTAGTGATTCTGGTACGCGAAACGGGTGTTGAACTGCCTGCGAGTACCGTGGTCCGATGAATACTTGAGAGGCTCCGTTTACGGGGCCTTTTTATTAGCGAAAGAAAAATTGAGCGATGCGCCGAAATCTGAGCCAGTTGTGGGAGTTATTTGAACCAGTGGTGCAGGGCCTGGGCTATGAGCTGGTGGAAATCGAATACCTGCCAAACCCGAAATTCGGCGTTTTACGCCTGTATATCGACAGTGAAAACGGTATTCAGCTGGAAGACTGTACCGAGGTGAGCCACCAGGTCAGTGCGCTGATTGATGTGGAAGACCCGTTGCCGGGGAAATTCAACCTGGAGATTTCATCCCCGGGGCTGGATCGGCCACTGCGTAAGCTCGATGATTTTAAAAAATTTACCGGCGAGACAGTGAAAATCAAAACATCGATGGCACTGGCCGGGCAACGCAATTTCAAGGGACAGCTTTTGGCGGTCGAGAATGATGAACTCGTGCTCGACTGTGATAACAAACAGGTACGCGTGCCGCACGCCGCCATCGACAAGGCGCGGCTGGTACCCAATTTTGATTAGATCAAGTAATGAGGTTAAGCCAATGAGGACATGCCAATGAGCAACGATATTCTCTACGTAGTAGACGCCGTTTCCAATGAGAAAGGCGTTGATAAAGAGATTATCTTCCAGGCACTCGAGGCTGCGCTGGCAACAGCAACGCGCAAGAAGCATGGCAAGGAAATTGAAGTCCGTGTCGATATTAATCGCGACACCGGCGAATACGATACCTATCGTCGCTGGCAGGTGATTGCGATCGACGAGCCGATGGAAAATCCACTCGCGCAAATTACCATTGAAGCTGTGCAGATCGACGACCCGGAGATCGAGGCCGGTGAATTTATCGAAGAGCAGATCGAGTCGGTGGCCTTTGGCCGTATCGCAGCACAAACCGCCAAGCAGGTCAGTGTGCAGAAAGTACGCGAAGCCGAACGTGCACGCGTGGTCGAAGCCTACCAGGGGCGTGAAGGCGAGCTGGTCATGGGCACGGTAAAACGTGTCGAACGCGGCAATGTCTATCTCGACCTCGGTGAAAATGTCGAAGCCTTCATTCCGCGTGAAGACATGATCCCGCGTGAAGCTGTGCGTCCCGGTGACCGCTTGCGTGGTTATTTGCGCGAAGTGCGTTCCGAAATTCGCGGCCCGCAATTATTTGTCAGCCGCACTGCGCCGGAATTCCTGGTCGAGCTGTTCAAGCTCGAAGTACCTGAAGTTGACCAGGGCCTGATCGAAATTATCAGCGGTGCACGTGATCCTGGTTCACGCGCAAAGATTTCAGTGCGTTCACATGACAAGCGCCTCGATCCCGTGGGTGCCTGTGTCGGCATGCGCGGTTCGCGAGTACAGTCGGTTTCAAATGAGCTTGCAGGCGAACGCGTAGATATTATTTTGTGGGATGAAAACCCGGCGCAGTTTGTGATCAACGCGATGTCGCCGGCAGAAGTCACCTCCATCATGCTGGATGAAGAAAGTCATAGCATGAACATCGCGGTCGAAGAAGACAAGCTCGCGATGGCGATTGGTCGCGGCGGTCAGAACATTCGGCTTGCTTCAGAACTCACAGGCTGGGAACTGAACGTAATGACCGAGAAAGAAGCCGAAGAACGCAGCGAAGAAGAAAGCGTGCAATACATCAAGGTGTTCATGGACCAGCTTGATGTTGATGAAGACCTTGCCGGTATCCTGGTCAGCGAAGGCTTTACGTCAATCGAAGAAGTCGCCTATGTGCCCGAAGCGGAACTGCTCGGCATTGACGAGTTTGATGAAGACATAGTTGCCGAGTTACGTAACCGTGCCAGTGATTTCCTGCTGACCCAGGCGATTATGAAAGAAGAAGTCCTCGACGCGCATCAGCCAGCAGAAGATCTGCTGACGATGGATGGCATGGATGAAGAAACCGCACTCCGTCTTGCAGCCAGAAACATTTGCACCATGGAAGACCTGGCCGAGCAATCTGTCGATGAGTTAATGGAAATTGAAGACATGGATGAAGTTCGAGCATCGTCGCTGATTATGACTGCACGTGCACCCTGGTTTGCAGCCGAGGAACAATCCTGAGCATTGCGCAAGCATGCCTGAAAGAACAGAGGTAGATGTATGGCAGAAGTCACCGTAAAACAACTTGCAGAAGTCGTGGGTACGCCCATCGACCGTTTACTTGAGCAGATCAAGGATGCGGGTTTGACAGCGGATAATGCAGACGCACTTATTTCCGACAAGGACAAGATGCAGCTGCTGCAATATTTACGCAGCCAGCATGGCAAGCGTGCCGCGGCAAGTGTTGAAGGTGGTGAGGCCAAACCGCGCAAGATTACGCTCAAACGCAAAACAGTGAGCGAGCTCAAGGTCGGCAGTGGTGCTGCCGGGCGTTCGAAAACAGTGGCCGTCGAAGTGCGCAGAAAACGCAGCATTGCCAAGCCGGTTGAAACCGAAACCACGGGCGAAAGTGGTAAGCCTGTCGAACTGGAAGAACTCGAGCGCCTGCGCGCTGACCAGGCACAACGCGAACTGGAGCGTGAGCAGGAAATGGAAAGAAAGCGTGAACGTGCAGAAGCACGTGAGCGTGAAGAGCTTGAAGCCAAAACGAAACACGAACAGGCCAGGCAGGTCGTTGAAAAAGAAAAACAGCAGGCCGCAGCACCCAAGGTCCTGACCGTGGATGAATTGCAGGCAGCTGAAAACCGCCGGCAGAAAGCCGGCAGTAAAAAGCCGCGCCATGAAGACGTGCGCAAAGCCAAGGAAGAAACGCTTTACGGACGCACAGAACTGCATGTCAGTACTGGCGGTCAGCGCAAAAAGAAAAAACACAGGCAGCCGTCGCAATCAGTACATGCCGAGACCCGTCATGGTTTTGAAAGACCCGTGGCGCCGATTGTGCACGAAGTTACCATTCCTGAAACCATCACCGTAGACGCGCTGGCAAAACGCATGTCGATGAAAGCCGGTG
>JBATHJ010000078.1:0-3832 GCA_049666625.1 Gammaproteobacteria bacterium
GGTGATGCGGTCTGGCCGTGGGTGCGGCTCAGCATGGGTTGCGCGGCGAGTTCTATGGCCAGTTCGCGCAGGCGCGCGATGATGCCGTCCATCGCCGGCAGGAGTATGTCGTCACGTCCGCTGCGAACCATCAGCGCATACGACAGGTTATTGATGTCTTCCGAGGTACAGGCGAAGTGGATAAATTCCTTCACCGCATCGAGTTCTGCATTGCCGGCAATTTTTTCCTTGAGAAAATATTCCACCGCTTTGACATCATGATTGGTGGTGCGCTCGATCTGCTTTACGCGCTCGGCATCATTAAGGCTGAAGTCGCTGACCACGGCATCGAGCTGTGCCGTGGCACTCGCGCTAAAGGCGGGAACTTCGTTGATGTGCGGATGCTGTGCCAGTGCCTGCAGCCAGCGCACTTCGACCAGTACACGGTGATGGATCAGGCCGAACTCGCTAAACACCGGCCGCAGCGCGGCGGTTTTGGCGCCGTAACGGCCATCGACGGGTGAAATTGCACTGAGTTCGTTGAGTTCCATAGTCTACCTGTTGCATCAGGGTGTTATACGAGGGCGGTAATCCATAGATCATCTATCAATAAAATCCAGCGCGGGGTAGTCTCCGCAGGGAAATCGCCGGTGAAATCGCGTAGTATATCACCCAGTTACAGACCGATGGCGCGCAATCAGGCATAACATTACGGAGCAGGCAGAGGCATGAGCAACACCCGCATAGTCCAGGACAGTATGGGCGAAATCAGCATCCCGGCGGAGGCGCGTTACGGTGCCCAGACCCAGCGCGCGGTGGAAAATTTTCCCGTCAGCGGGCTGACCCTGCCGCCGGCATTCATCCACGCCCTTGCCCGCGTCAAGCAGGCCTGCGCTGATGCCAACCAGCGCCTGGGTTTGCTCGATGCGCAACGCTATCAGGCCATCTCGAATGCCTGCAGCCGCATTATCGACGGCGAGTTCGATGCGCATTTCCCGGTCGATGTTTTTCAGACCGGCTCGGGCACCAGTACCAATATGAATGCCAACGAAGTCATCGCCACGCTGGCGAGCGAGGGCGGGCTCGAAGTGCATCCCAATGATCATGTCAACATGAGCCAGAGCTCGAACGACGTGATCCCGACCACGATCCATGTCAGCGCCGCCATCGCCTGCAAACAGCAGTTGTTGCCGGCGCTGTCACACCTGGAAGATACGATTTCACACCGCGCCGAAAGGCTGGCTGATGTCGTCACCACCGGGCGTACTCACCTGATGGACGCCATGCCGGTGACCCTGGGCCAGGAACTCTCCGGCTGGGCTGCACAAATCCGGCTTGGCATGGCACGCGTGCAATGTGTATTACCGGACCTGCACCATCTTGCCATCGGCGGCACCGCGGTCGGCACCGGCGTCAATGCGCACGAAGACTTCGGCGCTGAAGTCGCGGCTATGCTGGCGACATCGACCGGTATCGACTTTTGCATGTCAGAAAATCGTTTCGAACGCATGAGCTCGCAGGATGCAGCGATTTCACTCAGCGGCCAGTTAAAAACCGTCGCCGTCAGCATGATGAAAATCGCCAACGATCTGCGCTGGATGAACAGCGGCCCGCTGGCCGGCATCGGTGAAATTGCCTTGCCCGCGCTGCAGCCGGGCAGCAGTATCATGCCGGGCAAGGTCAACCCGGTGATTGCAGAATCGGTGGCGATGGTGTGTGCACGCGTGATTGGCAATGATGCCTCGCTGACTATCGCCGGGCAGTCCGGAAATTTTCAGCTCAATGTCATGCTGCCGCTGGTGGCGTATGACCTGCTGCAAAGTATCGAGCTGCTGGCCAATGCCGCCCGAATTCTGGCCGACAAGGCAATCGCCGATTTCACCGTGAATCATGCCAATATCGAACACGCGCTGGCGCGAAACCCGATCCTGGTGACTGCACTTAACCGCGTCATCGGTTATGAGCTGGGCGCCAGGATTGCCAAGGCTGCCTATGCCGATGGTCGCGCAGTGATTGATGTTGCAGAAGAAATGACTGAACTGTCACGTGAGGAGTTAGAGCGCCTGTTGTTGCCGGCGAACCTGACCCACGGTGGCGGTCAGGAATGACCGTAATAAAAATACTTAAAAACAGTAAGCGGTCAGGATATGCTTGACCCGGGGCGCAGCACGGTCTGCGTGGCTGACAATCACTGAGGCACTGAGCGATGGATAAAATGCTGGCGCGAATTGCGCGACTCAATGAAATCGGTATCGCGCTCTCGGCAGAAAAAAATGTCGACATGGTGTGCGACAGTATTCTGAAAGGTGCGATGGAACTCACCAATGCAGACGGCGGCAGTCTGTACAGCATGGCCGACGATGAGCGTTCGCTCAATTTTGTCATCGTGGCAACCCATTCGCTGGATATTTACATGGGCGGCATGAGCGGCAAGGAGATCGGTTTTCCGCCGATACAGCTCTATAATCCTGATGGCTCGCCGAACAAGACCATGGTGGTGAGCAGTGCAGTGCACGATGACCACACGATTAATATTCCCGATGCCTATGATGCAGAGGGTTTTGATTTTAGCGGCACGCGCAAATTCGACGAGAAAACAGGTTATCGTACAAAATCCATTCTCACCATCCCGATGAAAAACCACCAGGGCGACATCATCGGCGTCCTGCAGCTGATCAATGCACAGAGCGAACGCAGCGGAGACACCCGCGAATTCACCGCCTCTGACCAGAAGCTGGCTGAATCACTCGCCTCACAGGCCGCGGTGGCGATTACCAATACACGTTTGATCGAACAGCAACGCGAGCTGTTTGAATCGTTTATCCAGATGATTGCAGGCGCGATCGACGAAAAATCACCGTACACCGGCGGCCATTGCAAACGCGTTCCCGAACTTACCATGATGATTGCCGAAGCCTGTCACCGCCAGACCGATGGCCCGCTGAAAGATTTCAACATGACCGAGAAGGACCGATATGAACTTGAAATCGCGGGCTGGTTACACGATTGCGGCAAGGTCACCACGCCCGAGTACGTGGTGGACAAAGCCACCAAGCTGGAAACCATTTACGACCGCATCAATACCATAGACACACGCTTCGAAGTATTAAAGCGCGATGCGCGCATCGCCATGCTGGAAAAAACCCTCGCGCGTCGTGCGCAGGATGCTAACGCTGATTGCAACGATATCGAAGCCAATTATGAAACCTGGATTAAACGCCTCGACGATGAGCGTGAATTTGTGCGTCACTGTAATATTGGTGGCGAATTTATGGATGATGCCGCGCAACGGCGGATACATGATATTGCGGAGTACCGCTGGAACAATGCGCAGGGCGCGAGTGAAAAGTTTTTCAACGATGACGAGATTAAAAATCTCACTATTTCGCGCGGCACGCTAACAGCGGAGGAACGCGAGGTGATCAATAATCACATGGCCGTCACGATCAAGATGCTGGAAAAGCTGCCATTCCCGCGCCATCTTGCCAATGTGCCCGAATACGCCGGCGGCCATCACGAACGCATGGACGGCAAAGGTTACCCGAAAGGCCTGACCCGCGATCAGATGTCACTGCAGGCGCGCATGATGGGCATTGCCGATATTTTCGAAGCCCTCAGCGCCAGCGACCGGCCGTATAAAACCGGCAAGCCTATCACCGAATGCCTGAAAATCCTCGGATTCATGAAAAAAGATAACCACGTCGACCCGGATATCTTCGACGTATTCGTACGCGACAAGGTCTACCAGCGCTACGCCGAAGCGTTCCTGCCAGAAAACCAGATCGACGAAGTCGACCACAGCCAGATCCCCGGCTACGAAGGACACTGAGAACAATCATCCACCGCGAATATG
>JBATHJ010000079.1:0-7875 GCA_049666625.1 Gammaproteobacteria bacterium
CACACGAATTCACACCGTTAAGAATTGCAGGGTAACAAAAATGAATAACTGGACCGAAATTGCCGCGCTTGATCAAATCCCCAGACTGGGATCGCGCGTAATCAAAACCGACACCATGAACATAGCAGTATTTCGCACCTCGGGTGATGAAGTGTTCGCCATGAAAGATGAATGCCCGCATAAACAGGGCCCGTTATCGCAGGGCATTGTGCACGGCACGTCTGTCACCTGCCCGTTACATAACTGGAAAATAGACCTCGCCAGTGGTGAAGCACTCGGTCCGGATAAAGGCTGTACCAATGTGTTCCCGGCAAAAGTAGAAAATGGCCGGGTCTACATCAGCCTCGCAGTAGCAGTCGCTGCTTAATAATTTTTAATTTTATTTGCGTTCATTTGCGTTGTTCGCGGACTAGATTTCAGCTTTTTTACTTGCAGTGAGACAACATGCTATTCGGCCGTAAAAATAAAAACCCGATCAAGATCGCAGACAAGGGCGTGGTCGAATGGAAGTACGCCACCTGCGGATATTGCTCCACGGGTTGTTCGATAGAAGTCGGCCTGAACCAGGCAGGCAAGCCGGTATCGTCGCGCGGCGTTGCGGATGCTGACGTCAACCGCGGCAAACTTTGCCTCAAGGGTATTTTCGAACACGAGCTGTTTGATTCTGCAGGCCGTGGCACGGTGCCTAAAATACGTGCCCAGTGGCACGAGGACTGGCAGCCGACTGACTGGGACACGGCACTCGACAAAACCCATGATGAAATTCGTCGTATACAGGAAAAGTACGGTCGTGATTCATTCGCGGTGATTTCAACCGGGCAGATGTTAACCGAAGAGTTTTATACTTTGGGAAAACTCACGCGCGGCCTGATCGGCACCAATAATTATGATGGCAATACCACCCTGTGCATGGCTTCAGCCGTGTCGGGTTACAAGCGCTCGTTTGGTTCCGATGGCCCGCCTGGCTGCTATGAAGATTTTGAACACACCGATTGCCTGATTGCCTGGGGCTCAAATCTGCCGGAACAGCACCCGATCATTTACTGGCGTATGAAGGACGCGCAGGAAAAACGTAAGTTCCCATTGATCGTGGTCGACCCGCGCGTCACCATGCTGGCGCAGTTCGCTGATATCCATTTGCCGATAACACCGGGCACCGACGTGGTGCTACAGAATGCGTTGATGCACGTCATCCTCGCTGAAAAACTCGAAGACACAGATTACATCGCGGCTAACACTAACGGCATCGAAGCCCTGCGCGAAGAAGTCGCCAAATACGACCCGACAACCGCGGCAAAAATATGCGGTATCGATGAAGACACCATACGCAGCGTGGCGCGGTTGTATGCCAACGCTGGCGCGGCGATGTCGATCTGGACCATGGGCATTAACCAGTCGACCCACGGTTCGGACGGGGTCGTCGGCATTAATAATCTTGCACTGATTACCGGTAACATCGGTAAGCCGGGCGGTACTTCGCTCTCTATAACCGGGCAGTGCAACGCGATGGGTACGCGCGAGTGGTCTTCGTGCTCGGGCCTGCCAAACTACCGCGTGCTGGAAAACGAGCAGGACAGAAAAGAGATTGCAGAATTCTGGAACATCGATGAAGCCTTCCTGCCGAGAAAGCGCGGCATGTTTCAGACCGATATTTACCACGCGATTGAAACCGGGCAAATTAAAGGCCTGTGGCTAATAGCAACCAACCCGTTGTCGTCCTTACCAAATTCCGAACGCGTACGCCGCGCCATGCAAAAACTCGAATTTTGCGCTGTGCAGGATTGTTATGAAGACACCGAAAGCGCGCAGTACGCACATGTCTATCTTCCCGCAGGTACCTGGGCGGAAAAAGAAGGCGTGATGACCAACACCGAGCGCCGCATAAATATTGTTAAACCGATCGCGGCGCCACCGGGCAAAGCCAAAGCGGACCTGTGGGTGTTCAACCAGATGGCAAAGCGGTTTGATAAAGACGCCAGAGTCAGCTTCCCCGAGAAAGCGTCGGACATTTTTCTTGAAATGGCGAGCATCTCAAAAGGTCGACTGGCGGATATCTCCGGCATGAGCCACGAACTGATTGAAAAAAACCGTGGCGTGCAATGGCCCTATACCGAAACCCAGCTGCAGAATAATGAAGCGCCGCCCACGGGTGGTAAACGTCTGTACACTGAGCCCGCAACATTCCGTTATGCAGACGGCAGGGCAAAACTTATACCGCTGCCGTTCATTGATAACAACGAAGTACCGGATGAAAAATTTCCTGTCTGGCTCAACACCGGTCGCCTGATCGAACACTGGCACGGCCGCAGCAAGACCGGCAAGATCGGTAACAATAATAAATACAGCCCGATACCTTTTATCGAAATTAATCCTGACCTGGCTGCCGAACTCAAAATTCAGCGCGGCGAATACGTGCGCCTGGTATCGCGGCGTTCCGATGCCGTGGTGATGGCAACACCGACCCAGCGCGTGCCAAAAAATATGATTTTCCTGCCGTTCCATTTCCATGATTGCGCCAATCGCCTGACGCTGGGCCTGCTCGATCCGCACTCTCGCCAGCCTGCCTACAAGCAGTCGGCAGTCAGGATCGAAAAGCTGCACGACCAGGTGGCGGCAGCAAAACTCAGCATGGAAATGCGTGCATTCTAGATAAGGAAAATAACTGTGTTTGAAAGAAGAGAAAATGAACCCGGCTACGCACTGCTGAATGATGTCACCAGCAAGTCGCACAATTGTTATGGCGCACCGATAGAAACCGTCGGGCCGGATGATCGGCGGCGTGAATCTTCATTAAACATCAACGGTGATGGCGAGATCGGCGAAAATCCGAACCGCTACAAGCAGCACGGGTTTTATTTTAATGCCGATAACTGTATCGCCTGCCATGCCTGTGAAGCCGCCTGCAGTGAAAAGAATGATAACCCTGCGCATATCGCGTTTCGTTCTGTGGGTTTTGTCGAAGGCGGTACCTACCCGGCCTACCAGCGGCTGAATATTTCCATGGCCTGCAATCATTGCGATGACCCGGTATGTTTAAAAGGCTGCCCGACGCGCGCCTATACCAAGTTTGCTGAATACGGTGCGGTACTACAGGACCCGGATATCTGTTTTGGTTGTGGCTACTGCACCTGGGTATGTCCGTATAACGCGCCGCAGCTCGACCCGGTCAAGGGCCAGGTTACCAAGTGCAATATGTGCGTCGATCGTCTCGAAGTGGGTTTGAAACCGGCCTGTGTCACCGCCTGCCTGGGCAATGCGCTGGATTTTGGCGTGATCGAAAATGTCCCGGAAAATCGCAGCCAGGCGAAAACAGAAATCCCGGGCTTTCCGCGCACCGACATTACCCGTCCGAATATACGCTTTCAACAAACACGCACACCGCAACGTGATATGCAGCGCGTAGATCAAAGCCCGGTCAAGTACCATCGCGATGAAACTTCAGAAACGTTTAGGCCGGTGGTCGATAGCACGCCTGGCGTGAAGCGCGAGTGGAACTGGGGCAGGTTGCTGGGCTCGCACGAAAACGCACACATCGCGTTTACCCTGAGCGCACAAACCGTGATGGCTGCATTTATATTTTTGCTATCAGGTGCCTGGCTCGCACCCGTGGAGAATTTTCAAACCAGCGGCGCGATGATTCCCGGCCTGGTTATCATGCTGGTGTTAATGAGCTTTGGCCTGTTTAAACTCAATATGCATCTTGGCAAGCCGCACCGTTTTTATCGCGGCTTTTATAATTTAAGACACTCGCCGGTGAGTCGCGAGATTGCGGGTGTATCGGCATTTTATACCGGCTTGCTGGGTTACAGCTTTTTTGCACTGTTTGATTTTCCGTATGTACAGGAAATCCAGTGGGTGTTTGCGGTGATTGCGCTTGCAGGCGCGGTACTCGGTGGATATTTCATGTACAAGTTGTACCGCATCGAGGCACGCCCGTTCTGGAACCACTGGTATACCGCTGCCAGCTTTGTGTCAACCGGGCTGACACTCGGCGCATTATTAATTGCAGTCGTCGCGCTGGTATTTTCCAGCGTGACATTCAGTCTCGGTATTCTGCTGACAGGCATGATCAGCCTGGGTGTATTACTGGAGCTGGTCGGACTGTGCGGCCATGCCATCAGCCTGCGTTTTACCGCGAGTGAAGGCGCGGCCTCGTTCTATCTGCAGACGACCCAGTACGGGAATGCATACTGGCTGCGCAACGCGCTGTTGCTGGTGGCGTTGCTGCTGAGTAACTACATGTTGCTCGAGGACAATTTCGGCGCCATTGCATTCGCATGCCTGGGCGCCGTCCTGGTCGCCAGCAATGTGATAGGCCGTGCGTTGTTCTACGTGGTGGTAATACCAACGACCATGCCCGGCGCGTTCTTCTGGAAGAATGCAAACTTTGTCGATCACGCCAGGGAAATCGGCCTGGCAGATATGCCACAACTGGGCGTGGCCTACGAAACCCATCATGCATTTGATATCGCTGAGCTGTTCGCAACCATTCGTACCACGAGCATGAAACAAAAGCTGACACAGTTTCGAAGTATATTTACGGGTTAATTAGAATTATCGTGTTAGCGTCTTGCATTCCCGCGGGGATAGATGACCTGCCACAACTGGATATCAATAATCCGCTACAGATAGCGCAGTATGTATCGGAGTGGATAAAGCAGAAATGAACCGGGGGGTATCAGAGATGCTTGATGTTAATGGTGAAACAATTGCACTCGACAGGGAAGGTTATTTGTTAGACCCTGCACAATGGAATGAAGCTGTTGCACATGCGCTAGCAGAAAAAGAAAAAATTGAAATGACCGACGATGTCTGGGAAGTAGTCACGTTTGTGCGTGAGTATTACGAAGAACGCCAGAGCGTGCCCGAGCACCGGCTGTTATTGCGTGAACTCAGGTCGCGTCATGGCAACGAAAAAGCCACCCGCAAGTACGTCTACAATATGTTTCCCTATGGGTATGGCCAGCAGGCCTGCAAGATTGCGGGCATGCGCGTACCGCTTAAGTTGCTGCTCGATCTTTAACGCAATTCCAGTATAGCCATAAAAGGCGCGGCAACCGCGCCTTCTATGGTTGTGGCAGTCTGTGACACAGTTCGCTGGTGATTCCTTATATATGGGTTAGGCTGTATGATATTCTGACGAAACGCCCTTGATTACGAATCAATAGCGGGTGTTTAATAACAAGAACGCAGCAGGTAAGGTAAAGGAAGCGCTATGCAATTGTATAAAAACCCCATCAAATTATTTCTCTGTGCGCTCATGCTCAGCATGAGCGCCGTCGTCATTGCCGACCAGGCCCTGCTCGACAAGGCCGGCGCGTTACGCGCCAGCGGCCAGGTCAAGCAGGCCTACCAGCTGCTGCTTGGCCAGGCGGATAAATATGCCGGCGATCCCGCGTTCGACTACCAGCTGGGCATAGCCGCGATTGATGCCGGGGTGCCGTTGCAGGCGGTGTTCGCACTAGAGCGGGTGCTCGATAGTAATCCTGGTAATGCTGCGGCCCGCGCCGAACTCGCCAAAGCCTATTACCTGATCGGTGAAAACCAGGCTGCGCGCGCAGAATTTAACAAGGCGAAACAGGCTGAAATGCCTGACGCGGCACGTGCCCTGATCGACAGTTATGTGTCATCGATTGATGAGCGCATCCTCGGTGGCAAGCAGCGCACAAGTGTTTATGTCGAAGCCGGTGTTGGCTTCGACAGCAATGTGAACAGCGCGACGTCCTCATCACAGATAACTGCACCGGGCGGGCTGGTGTTCAATGTCAACAAGCCGGAAACAGATTCTCCGGTAGCAAGGGTCGAAGGCGGTGGCTCATTCAGCCGTGCGATCAAGGATAACCTTAACTGGTATGGTAACGGCAAGCTCGAGTTCTACCAGGCCAGTGATGCCAGCGAGTTTTCAACCCGCAATGCTGAAGCTTCGCTGGGGCTGCATTTTTTGCAGGGCCGGGAACAATACCGCGTTGCCCTCGTCGCACAAAACTTCGCGGTTGACAGTAAAACCAGCCGCAACCTGTTTGGCCTGAACGGCCAGTGGCAGCATACTTTCGATGCGCGCAACATGCTGAGTGTATTCGCGCAATACGCCACGCTGAAATACCCTGATGCGAGCACACTCGATGCTGACCAGTTGTCCAGCGGTGTTTCCTGGATACACGCTATGGCCGCGCAGTACCAGCCGGTGATTTATCTCACTGGTTATCTTGGCACTGAAGATGAAAAATCGTCAACCGCGACATTTGCCGGCCGTGATTATTTTGGTGTGCGCGCAGGCGCGCAACTCAGAACATCATCACGACTTAGCTGGAACGGTGTACTGGCGTACCAGTCGAGTGATTATCACGGCCCCGACATTTTCAATATCACGCACCAAGATGATTATATAAACCTGCAGCTGGCGGCAAATTATAGCTTCCCGAAAGACTGGTCACTGAAACCTGAAATCAGTTATACCAAAAATGATTCAAACGCAGATCTGAGTTCATACACGCGCACACGCGCGATGGTGAACCTACGCAAGGAATTTTAGGCGGAGATACTCATGAAATTATTTAATAAATACTCACTTGTTTTGCTGCTGTGCTCGCTGCTGGTCTCTACCGGCGCATTCGCAAATGTTGGCAGTATTATTTATGGCTACGGTGATTACCACGCACTGGATCGTGATGGCAACAAGCGCAAGCTGCTCAAAGGCGCCAAAATATTTGAAGGCGATACCCTGGTCACCGGTAAACGTGGCCGCCTGCACGTACGTTTCAGCGACGGCGGCATGGTCTCGGTGTACCCGGGCTCGGAATATAAAATTGATGAATATAACTTTGTCGCCGGCGATGACACCAAACAGAAAGGCTTCTTCAGTTTGCTGCGCGGCGGTGCGCGCCAGATCACCGGCCTGCTTGGGAAAATCAAGCGTGACAATTTCCGCTTCCGCACCACGGTGGCCACCATTGGGATTCGCGGCACCGGCTTTTTTGTAAAACTCTGCCAGGCCGATTGTTTTGATGCTGATGGCAACCTGCTGCCCGATGGCATGTATGTGAAAAACGATACCGGCATTATCACCATGAAAACTAAAGGCGGTGATATTTCACTAGCACAGGGCCAGTCGGCATTCGCGGCCAGCAACGAAGATGCGCCGCAACAGATCAACGAACCGGTCGCACCGTATAATGTTGCGATCAATGATGTTGAAACTTACGATTTTGATGTGGGTGATGCAGCGGGGGGTGGCATTACGGATAGTGGTACGATTATTGATCCGCCACCGCCACTGGTTCCATTTGTTATAAACAGACTGGATGCAGTGGTTATTGTGGATCTTGGTTCAGGAGTTCTCGGTTCTTCCGAGTATGTTGCAGATACCGTCAATCCAGCTGACTCGATTACAAATGATGCAACTTCAATTTCTGCATTCGCCGGAGATCTTGTAGACGTAAGCCCGATATCTTCAACATTTGATTCGACTGGTGGCACACTTGCTGAGAGTGGCAATGACCAAACTCTAAGGGTTATCTGGAGTCGATGGTCTGGCGGTTACTCACTTGTAGAGGGTGGTATAGGCGTATTGACTGCGGGTGATGTGCACGCGATCGGCGCGGAACAGTTGACTCAGGTGCTGCCCCTGGCGGGTACTTCAATTACGTACAATGGTGCTGGTGGCACGAGTCCAACTTTCAACGGATCAGCAGGGAGTCTTGTCGGCACCCAAAGTATGACAATGACCTTAGACTTCGTTTCAGGATTTGCAAACGTTTCCAATTTGGGGCTGGACCTGACATTTAACGGTGTCGATGTTATATCTGTACAACCACAGTCAGTCGAAGCAATTGCGGGAAACAGCGGTGTTATAAATGTATTTGCCATTTGTCCTTT
>JBATHJ010000080.1:0-5682 GCA_049666625.1 Gammaproteobacteria bacterium
TGGGGCGGTCGCTTTTCAGAGCAGACCGACGCCTTTGTCGAAGCCTTCACCGCCTCGGTCCAGTTCGACCAGCGCATGTACAAACAGGACATCGCGGGATCACGCGCGCATGCGCGCATGCTGGCAAAGGTCGGCGTACTGACCAAAAAAGACCTCAAGGCGATCCTCGCCGGACTCGACCAGGTCGAAACCGAAATCCGCAACGGCGAGTTTGAATGGTCGATCGCGCGCGAAGATGTGCACATGAATATCGAGGCACGGCTCACCGCGATTATCGGTGATGCCGGCAAGCGCCTGCACACCGGGCGTTCGCGCAATGACCAGGTGGCGACCGATATCAGGCTCTACCTGCGCGATGAAATCGACGTGATTCTACAGCTGATGCAACGGCTGCAAGCGGGCCTGCTGGACGTGGCCGAGCGCGAAGCCGACACCATCATGCCCGGTTTCACCCATTTGCAGGTGGCGCAGCCGGTCACTTTCGGCCACCACATGCTGGCCTGGTTTGAAATGCTGGTGCGCGATGGGGCGCGCCTGCGCGATTGCCGCGCGCGCATGAACCAGAGCCCGCTGGGTGCAGCCGCACTCGCCGGCACCACCTACCCGATCGATCGTGAGATGACGGCGGCAGAACTCGGATTTGACGGCCCGACCGCGAACTCGCTGGATTCGGTGAGTGATCGCGATTTTGCCATCGAATTTTGTGCCGCCGCCGCGATCCTGATGACCCACATGTCGCGCATGTCTGAAGAGATGATAATCTGGTCGTCGGCGCAGTTCGATTACATCAACCTGCCCGACCGTTTCTGCACCGGCTCGTCCATCATGCCGCAGAAAAAAAATCCCGATGTGCCCGAGCTGGTGCGCGGCAAAACAGGCCGCGTTAATGGCAACCTCATCAGCCTGCTGACGCTGATGAAATCGCAACCGCTGGCATATAACAAGGACAACCAGGAAGACAAGGAGCCGCTGTTCGATACCATTGACACCCTGCAGGCGTGTCTGCGTGCGTTCGCCGATATGATTCCGGCACTGCAATGCAAACACGCCAATATGTACGCGGCAGCGAAACAGGGGTTTTCCACCGCGACCGACCTGGCGGATTACCTGGTGCGCAAGGGGCTGGCGTTTCGCGATGCCCACGAAGTCGTCGGCAAGGCCGTGGCCTATGGTATCGAGAACAAAAAAGATCTGAGCGAAATGGGCCTGGCTGAGCTTAAGGTGTTTTCAAATAAAATCAGCGCCGATGTTACCGAAGTGCTGACGCTGGAAGGCTCGGTCGGTGCACGCGACCATATCGGCGGCACCGCGCCCATGCAGGTGCTGGCAGCGGTTAATCGTGCACGCTTGCAATTCGATTGATATCTGGAAAAGCATAGAAGCGATAGTCCGCGAAGAACGCAAAAAAACGCGAATAAAAAACATCAGGATGTAACTAACGCATGCCGCAGGCATTTCCGACAGAACCTTTGCGTTATTTGCGTTATTCGCGGACTATGTTTTTTAGTGCACTAGCTTCCGTGTTGATTTTGCCAAATCGCGTTATTATCCGCCCAGCGCAGGCATAGCCAGTACCACAGTCCCATCGGCAGCAGCATCGCTGCCCAGCTCCAGTCTGCCAGGTACCATGACAACGGCACCGAAGCGAGTGCGAAACCGATCATCAGGCTGACCAGAATCAGCGCACCTTTGCGCGTTTCAACATTCATTAGTCCCAGAAATACCCACAGTGGCATGTTGCTGGTTTTTTCCATCAGAGTAACTCCTTCATTCGCTACGAACTCCTGTCGCATAGTGTTATTTAGTTGCAGGTAATATATTCGTCAGGCGCCATTATCACGCTGCAGAAATTCAATTGCCTGCTGGTAGAGATTTTGTAAGTTTTCAAACTGCTGATCAAGGCCATCTATACTGCCGGTGCGTCCCAGTTGTTCGATGTGTTCGGCGCTGCTGGCCAGGCCGAGCGCGCCGATGGTGCCGCTGGAGCTTTTGATTGCGTGTGCGGCATTGAATACGCCCTCGCTATCTGATTGCGCAATGGCTTCGCCAAGTTTGTTGATTTGACCCGGTACATAATCCTGAAAGGTCTGTATCAGGTCGACAAAAATATCGCCCATGGCTTCTTTCACGGCATTATAAGCGTCACTATCAATCGCAGGATTTTCCATTATCTGGGTATCTTTATTTACTGTAGAGGCGTGAACCCATGTCGCCCACCAGCTTCGCTTCGGGGACGCCGCGTTTTACTGCGGCGGTAATCTCCATGAAGTTACCGGGTTCGTTCTTGAATGAAACCCACAGCGTGTTGAGTTTCATATCGAGGTTGGCAAACACAACGGTGTCGCTGAACTGTTTCAGCGCTTTCTCGAGCTCACCCAGGGTTTGTTTGATGTAATGCTCGGGTTTCTTGCTGAGCCTGGGAATAATCATCAGGAAATCACTCAGGTGATTACCGTCCGCATCGCGTGTGGGCGCAAGCTTCCACAGTGGCTCCGCGGGGGAAATGCCCAGGCTGAGCCTGATTTCGTTATCTGCCATGCAGTACACCCAATATTCCTGGTTGGCCTCGTCCAGATAATAGCATGCTGAGGTTTGATCACCATGCGTAAAAAACCACCTGTTTAGCCGCCCAGGCAGGCGAGCAGCCAGCGTCGTATATCGATGATTTCGTCCATGCAAACGCTGTGTTCCATCGGATATTCGTGCCATTCGGGGCTGTAGCCCGCATGTTCGAGGCGTTTACAGCTTTCAAGCCCGAAACGTAGTGCCACTACAGTGTCCTGGCGGCCATGTCCGAAAAACAGCGGCAGCGCATGTCCTGCGTTGAACTGCGTGCAGCCGGGCAAATAGCTCGACAGTGAGAGAATGCCGCCAAGCTGACTCGCGGCCTGTTTCAGGCCGCAGTGCAGTGCGATGGCGCCACCCTGGGAAAAACCGGCGAGCAGGATTCGATGCGCCTTTATGCCCTGCCCGATTTGCTGCTGTATCAGGCTGTCTATCGCCTGACTAGATTGTTCGATACCGGCCACGTCTTCATCCGAGACCACGTCCATGCCGGTAATATCGTACCAGCCGGGCATGCGATAACCCTGGTTAATGGTAATCGGACGCAGCGGGGCATTCGGAAATATAAATCGCAAGCGCAGAGAATCCGGCAATTTCATCTGTTCGACAATGGGTACAAAATCACTGCCATCAGCGCCCAGACCGTGCAACCAGATAATGCAGGCATCGGCCTGATCACCGGTTTCGAGCACAATACAGTCAAGATCAGTTTCACTATCGGGCATGATTATGTACTTATTTGTTAAGAATGGTTTTTATCATGCGGGATTATTGCAATAATTGCGCTGGCAACACAAAAATATCGAGGCAGGTCATGAAATCAACGCGCTATACCAGGGCCATTTCCGGGGCGTTTTCCGCTGTCATCGGCATGTGCCTGCTGATTCTCGTGTGTGCACTGCCAGCCTGTGGCAAGACCGGGCCATTATATTTGCCCGATGACAATCCGTCCGAATCAGAAAAAGCGCAGTAACACCCATGGACTATTTTGAATATCGTGATGGCTCGCTCTGGGCCGAAGAGGTTAATCTCGCCAGTCGTGTTGCCGAATGGGGAACGCCCTGCTACGTGTATTCGCGCGCGACCATAGAGCGCCACTGGAATGCATTTGACCAGGCGCTGCAGGCGCAACCTCACCTGGTGTGTTACGCGGTAAAGGCAAATTCTACTCTGGCGGTACTCAATGTACTGGCGCGGCTGGGCTCCGGCTTTGACATTGTTTCGGTCGGTGAACTCGAGCGCGTATTGCGCGCCGGCGGCGACCCCGCAAAAATCGTATTTTCCGGCGTAGGAAAAAAACGCGATGAAATTTCACGTGCACTAGAAGTCGGCATTCGTTGTTTTAACGTGGAATCTACCGCCGAGCTAGAAGTCATTAACCAGCTAGCCGCGTCACTCAATTGCATCGCCCCGGTTTCGCTGCGGGTGAATCCCGATGTCGACGCCAAAACGCACCCGTATATTTCCACCGGCTTAAAGGAAAACAAGTTCGGCATTGCAATTGACGATGCGCTTGCCGCCTACCGTGAAGCAAAGGCACTGCCCGCGCTCGACGTTGTCGGCATTGATTGCCACATTGGCTCGCAGCTCACCGAAGTCACTCCTTTCGTGGATGCGCTTGATCGCGTGCTGGTTCTGGTCGACAGGCTCGAGGCCGAAGGTATCGTGCTAAAACATCTCGATCTCGGTGGTGGCCTCGGCATTTGTTACAAAGATGAGCAGCCGCCACAGCCGGCCGAACTTGCCGCTGCCCTGCTGGCGCGTCTGCGTGGCCGTGATGTCGAAGTGCTGATCGAGCCGGGCCGCGCTATTGTCGGTAATGCCGGGGTGCTGATCACCCAGGTGCTGTACCTGAAACACAATACCCACCGCAATTTCGCCATTGTGGATGCGGCGATGAACGACCTGATGCGGCCCGCGCTGTATGGCGCCTGGCAGAACATTGTGCCGCTGGTGCCTCGCACCGATGCCGATGCAAAGATTTACGATGTTGTTGGGCCGGTGTGTGAAACCGGTGATTTTCTCGGCAAGGAGCGCAAGCTCGCGCTGCGCCAGGGTGACTACCTTGCAGTGCGTTCAGCTGGCGCTTATGGTTTTAGCATGAGCTCGAACTACAACACGCGCCCGCGTGCAGCTGAAATCATGGTTGATGGTGCCCGCGCGGCCCTGGTCCGCAAACGCGAAACCGTGCAACAATTACTGGAAGGTGAAGCCGTACTTAACTGACATGAGCGCCCGCCAGTTGAAGCTGACAAGCGCCTCGCCCTCGCCTGCTTTCTGACACCCGAATTCGGACCCGGCCGTCAGCCGCGAGAGCGCTTTGAAACAGCCGTTTCAGGCTGACAAATTGACGTAGAAAAAACAGGCAAACATCGCTCAAGATGTTAAACCAGTCTGCCAGGCTGAACCATCGCTATATCAGGAGTCCGTATGAAACAAACTACCGGCTTAAGGCTTACCCTGTTTTCACTATTGCTGGTCATGTTGACTGGTAATGCTGGCGCAGCCGTAGGTATCGATTTAGATACCAGTGTCTGTATTGTCGCTGCAGATGATGACAACAAGGACGGCGACACGAAAAAAGAAGGCGAAGAAGCAGAGCCAGATTGTGATTAATGCTGTGCGCGCCGCGCAGTGCCACTGAAACCAATACCGAACTCGAGGAGAGTACTCTATGAGCACCACTAAATTATTCGCTGCATCACTAATGGTGATAGGTCTGTCGATGTCCGCCAATATTCATGCCGGCAAACCCGTCGGTATTACCGGTGACATGATGGATGCCGAAGTTATGCATGATGGCAAAAAGACCAAAATCATGCGTAACCAGAACAACGACAACAAGGTGAATGCTGCCTTCGCCAAAACCTCACGTCCCTGCCCGCCGTTCTGTATTCAACCCGCGGTACTCGCACCGGGTGTGGAAACCATCGCTGAAGTCGAGATGATCGGTTATCTGAAAAAAATGGCTGGCGGTGATAAAACCCTGCTGGTGGTTGATTCGCGTACCCCTGACTGGGTGAAAAAAGGCACGATACCAGGTGCAAAAAATCTTCCCTGGACCAAACTGAATCCAGCCAAGGGCGCAACCACCGAAGGCATTATCGCCATCCTGAC
>JBATHJ010000081.1:0-3457 GCA_049666625.1 Gammaproteobacteria bacterium
CAGTACCTGTGCGGGTTGCTGCCGTGGTCGAAAGCCAGGCGCCTGCACGCCAGGAATACCAGCCCGATCATCCGCTGGCGAACAAGGAAGGCTATATCTACAAATCTAACGTCAATTCTATCGAAGAAATGGCCAACATGATGTCTGCATCACGTTCTTACCAGGACAATGTAGAAGTGTTTAATACATCCAAACAATTACTGCTCAAAACATTGAGCCTGGGCCGATAGGCGCAGGGGACCCGATTATGAACGAGTTAAATTTTGATAGTGCTACACCCGTCAATACAGCAGCGCTTAACAGTGCGGCTGCAAGTTCGTCCAGCAAGGAACTGGACCAGTCTGACTTTATGGAACTGCTGGTGGCGCAAATGAAAAACCAGGACCCGAGCAAGCCGCTCGAGCCCAGCCAGTTCATGAACCAGCTGGCACAGTTCTCGACGGTGAACGGCGTGCAGGAACTTAAAACAGCATTCGATGCGCTGGCTACGAAACTGTCATCGGACCAGTCACTGCAGGCCGCAAACCTGGTGGGTCGTGATGTACTGATCCCGGGCAATAGTGCAGCCCTCGGCAATGGCGGCAACGTTTCCGGCCAGGTTATGTTGCAGGATCGTGCTACCGATTTAACACTCAAAGTATTCAATTCACGCGGTGAACAGGTGCGCAACCTGCCCATGGGCAGTTACAACGCCGGTCCCGTGCAGTTCCAGTGGGATGGTTTTGCCGATGATGGCAGCGCCGCCAGCCCGGGCGCCTACCACGTCGTGGCCGAAGCCATGATCGGCGGTAACGCACAGGCCGTTGAAATTCAGATCGAAAATCGTATTGATAGTATTACATTAAATCAGGACGGTTCCGGTCTTACCCTGAATCTTGCCAGTGGTGAATCTGTACCACTGAGCCAGGTCCAGCAGATTAAATAAACATAGCTCAGCCAGAGTCAGGAGAACATCAATGTCATTCAATACAGCATTAAGTGGTATTCAGGCTGCATCAGCAGACCTCGGTATTATTGGTAATAATATTGCCAACTCGGCGACCACGGGTTTTAAAACCTCGCGCGCAGAATTTGGTGATGTCTATGCATCGGTACTTGGCGCATCGGATACCACGATTGGTTCCGGGGTAAAACTGCAGCGCGCTGCGCAGCAGTTTGACCAGGGTAATGTGGCATTTACCAATAACTCGCTCGACCTTGCCATCAGCGGGGCCGGGTTCTTTCAGCTCGACGATAACGGTTCGACCGCGTATTCCCGCGCCGGTAACTTCAGTATGGACCTGAACGGTTTCGTGGTGAATAACAAGGGGCTGGGTCTGATGGCGCGTGAGGCAGATGTCAACGGCGCGATCACCGGCGGTATTGTACCGTTGCAGCTCGATACAACCTATGTTGATCCCAATGCAACCCAGACCATGTCAGGTAATATCAACTTTGACGCTCGTGAAGTGGAAACTGACACCAGCTGGTCATTGCTGACAGGCGTCCCGGACGTAAACGGTTATAACTCTTCAACCTCGGCGACAGTGTATGACAGCCTCGGCAATGATCATACCGTTTCACTCTATTTCAGCAAACTTGACCCGACAACCAATCCCAACGAATGGAATGTGCGTACTCTGATTGATGGCGCATTAGTCGATACCACGCCTGTGACATTCAATAACGATGGCACCTATAACGCCCCTGGTAACATTCCAGTCACCTGGAGCCCGGCGGGTGGTGCAGCACCTAATCAGACAATTACTATTGATCTGTCCAGCAGCACTCAATTCGGTAGCGCATTCGCAGTCAACAGTATCAACCAGGATGGTTTCACCTCTGGTCAGTTGCTGGGTGTGGATATCGGTAACGACGGTATCATTTTTGCGCGTTACAGCAATGGACAGTCACAGGCAAAAGGCCAGGTCGTGCTGGCAAACTTTGCCAACATCCAGGGCCTGCAGCCTCTGGGTGACACCATGTGGGCGGAAACCTTTTCATCAGGATCACCGGTGGTCAGTGAACCTGGCACAGCCGGCCTGGGATTGATCCAGTCAAATGCGCTGGAAGAATCCAACGTTGACCTGACCGCGCAGCTGGTGCGCATGATTCTTGCGCAGCGTAATTTCCAGGCCAATGCACAGACGATCCAGGCAGAAGACGCTGTGACCCAGACCATTATCAACCTTCGTTAATCGAACAGTCTGACTGAGGCCTGAACCATGGACCGTATGATTTTTATTGCAATGTCAGGCGCCAAAGAGGCGATGACGGCGCAGGCCGTGAATACCAATAACCTGGCGAATGTTTCGACCACGGGTTTTCGCAGTGATTTCGAATCACGCCTGAGTGAACAGGTTTATGGTCCGGGTTATCCAAGCCGTGTATACGGCAGTGTTGTAGGCAGTGGTATAGATTTTAGCCAGGGCAGTATTGTCAGCACCGGGCGCGAACTGGACATGGCGATCAACGGCAAAGGCTGGCTGGCGGTGCAGGCGCCCGACGGCAGTGAAGCCTACACCCGTGCAGGTGATCTGCGTGTCGATGAACTCGGACGTCTGACCACCGGGTCCGGTCTTGCCGTGCTGGGTAACGGTGGGCCGATTTCGATACCACCGAGTGCCAAGCTGGAAATCGGCGCTGATGGCACGATTTCAATCCAGCCGATTGGCCAGGCCGTCAATACGCTTGCGGTGATCGATCGCATCAAGCTGGTCAACCCGCCACATGAACAGCTAAGAAAAGGCGAGGATGGCCTGGTGCGGCTTGCCGATGGCCAGCCTGCAATTGCCGACGCCAATGTTTCCGTAGTGTCGGGATCACTCGAATCGAGCAATGTTAATTCGGTCGAGGCGATGGTGAGAATGATTGAACTTGCACGTGAATTTGAAACCCACGTGAAAATGATGCGCACTGCCGAAGAAAACGACAAGGCAGCCAGCGCAATTATGCAGATGACTTAAACAAAAATAGTCAGGGGATATAAAAATGAATTCAGCATTGTGGATAGCCAAAACAGGACTCGAAGCGCAGCAAACGCGCATGTCGACGATATCGAATAACCTGGCAAACGCCAGCACCACCGGTTTTAAACGCGACCGTGCAGTGTTTGCCGATCTGATATACCAGAACGTAGTACAGGTGGGGGCGCAATCATCACAGGATACGCTCAATCCAAGCGGGGTAAACCTCGGCACAGGCGTGCGTACAGTTGCTACCGAAAAATTGTTTACCCAGGGCAATATTGTTCAGACCGGCAATAACCTTGACATCGCCATCCAGGGGCGCGGCTTTTTACAGGTACTGTTACCCGATGGTGGCACTGCCTACACTCGCGATGGCACATTGCAGCGTGATGCAACGGGGCAACTGGTGAACTCATCAGGCTATTCGTTCCAGCCGGCGATCACTATTCCCGATAACACGCAGTCGGTGTCCATCGGCTCAGACGGCACCGTGTCAGTGTTATTGCAAG
>JBATHJ010000082.1:0-6107 GCA_049666625.1 Gammaproteobacteria bacterium
ACCAAACGCTGTGAAACCGCGTGTTCGGTCGGACGTCGCGGTGACCCGGTGGCGATCCGCTGGTTGAAGCGCTATGCGCTGGATTCCATTCCGCATGAGCGGGTGATTGATATTGCGTATGAAGGCAAACCCAGTTTTGTCACCGGTCGCAGCATTGCCATTATCGGTTCCGGCCCGGCGGGCATGACAGCAGCGTACGACCTGGTTAAAAAAGGCCACACCGTGGTGGTGTACGAGGCCTACAGCAAACCGGGCGGTATGATGCGTTACGGTATCCCTGAATACCGTATGCCGTATTCGCGTATCGATGACGATATCGACGTGATTCTCTCGCTGGGTGTCGACCTGCGTTGCGGCATGATGGTGGGCCGCGATATCACCATGGACAAGTTGCAGACAAATTTTGATGCAGTGCTGATTTCCACCGGCCTGCATGGCGGGCGTTCGACGCGCATACCCGGCACTGATCATCCGAAGGTGTTTTCTTCAATCGAGCTGCTGCGCAAGATCACCGAAGGCGAAGACATCGACGTCCCTCGTTCGGTTGCTATCATCGGTGGTGGTAACGTGGCAATGGATATTGCGCGCAGCCTCGCGCGTTTTCAGCAACAGGAATTTAATCACACCGATGTGACCGTAGTTGCACTCGAAGCCGAAGGTAGTATGCTGGCTGACGAGAGCGAGATTCGAGAGTCGCTGGAGGAAGGCGTGACTATCGTTCCGAGCCGTGGGCCGCGACGTTGCGTGATTTCAGAAAACAATCTCGATGGCCTGGAATCGGTGCGCTGTA
The DNA here is from genome assembly GCA_049666625.1 of Gammaproteobacteria bacterium. Lineage (GTDB taxonomy): Bacteria > Pseudomonadota > Gammaproteobacteria > SZUA-229 > SZUA-229 > JASBSR01. Next base: position 791 of record JBATHJ010000082.1, read on the forward strand.
CCTCGGTGTTCGACGCGGATGGCCGGTTTCACCCGATGTATGATGATGACGATATCGCTTTTCACGCGGCCGAAGTCGTGATCGAGGCGATTGGCCAGCACAGCGATGTAAATTTTCTCGGCGAAGCGCTTACCGAAGCGCTGGAATGGAAAAACGGCCGCCTGCAGATTGATACCAGCGGTCGCACCAGTCTCGAATGGCTGTGGGCAGCAGGCGACCTGGTCGAAGGTCCGGATGTGATCCACGCCGTGGCCGGTGGACACCGCGCAGCGAATGGTATTCATGATTTTCTGATGAGCAAGGCGAAGTACGTAGCATGACAGACACAAGCAAAGACACGGGTGCAACTAAGGCCCACGAAAAACTCCGGCAGACAAAATCACTGCAGGAGATCCTTGAAGTTGCCCTGGGCTTCGAAAAAATGGCGCGTGATTTTTATGCTGATCTCGCCACCCGGGTGAGTAAACCCATGCGTGGCCTGGTCGAGGAACTGGCAACAGAAGAGCAGAGCCATTACGAAATGTTCAAGGACCTGATGCGTCGCGATGATGTGCACGCTCACTTCAGCGAAAAATTTCCCTTGCCGCCGAGCGATCATAAATTTTCGGATTTTGTTCACCTGCCGGACCTCGGCGAGGCGCCCGATGACCAGGATGTACTGCGCTATGCGCTCGACCGTGAACAGGCGGCAATGGAGCAATATGCCTCGCTGGCCGAAGAAGTTCCGCCGGGGCCGATTGCGGATTTATTCCGCTTTCTGGCACAGGAAGAGCTTGAGCACAAAAAAGAGCTGGAGAAGAAGTACCTCGAAGTGGTATACAGTGGCGGTGTCTGATAGATTTGAGCTGGCTGGCTGAAATCACAATGCCCACGCCAACCGCGCGGGTCAATCCGCAGGAGGATAATCATGAATCCATTGCAGGATCTGTGTAACTACGATCAGAGTATCTGGCTTGACTATATACGCCGCAACATACTCCACAATGGCGAGCTCAAACGCCTGATTGAGGAAGACAAAATCAAGGGCCTCACGTCCAATCCCGCCATATTCGAAAAAGCGATTGCGCACGGTGATGACTACAACGAATCATTTACTGAGTTCGCGCGAAGCGGCGGCCATACTGCCGAATCGATTTACGAACAACTGGTGGTCTACGATATTCAGCATGCGGCCGACATCCTGCGCGGTGTATACGACGAAACCGAGGGCCGCGATGGTTATGTGAGTCTTGAAGTTTCACCGAAACTTGCCAACGATACCGAGGCCACCGTCAAAGAAGCAAAACGCCTGTGGAAAACGCTGGCACGTGACAATGTCATGATCAAGGTGCCGGCAACAGCGGCAGGCATACCCGCGATAGAAACCCTGATCAGCGAAGGCATTAATATTAATGCAACGCTGTTGTTCTCAGTAGCGATGTACGAGCAGGTTGCGCAGGCTTACATTCGCGGTGTACAACGCCTGGCTGACAGCAAGGGCAAGGTGCAAACAATTGCAGGTGTGGCAAGTTTTTTTGTCAGTCGCGTGGACTCGGCAGTCGATAAAATAATTGACCAGCGCATGGATGCCGCTGATGACAAGGAGGCGGAAAAATTACTCGCGATTCGTGGCAAGGTTTCCATCGCGAATGCAAAACTGGCCTACCAGCAATTTCACCACATTTTCGATACTGAACAATGGGACGCATTGAAGCAGCTGGGCGCGAGACCGCAACGCCTGCTATGGGCGAGCACCGGGGTGAAAAACCCGGAGTATTCTGACGTCATGTACATCGAACAGCTGATAGGGCCCAATACTGTTAACACGGTTCCGCCCGATACCCTGGACGCGTTTCGTGATCACGGTGTGCCGCAGGCCAATCTTGAGCAGGGCATTAATCGTGCAGAGCAGGTGCTGCATACAGCAGCGGACCTGGGGATAGATTTGAATGCCGTGACCGACAAGCTGCTGCTCGATGGCGTGGATATTTTTGCCCAGGCCTTCGATAAGCTGCTCGCTGCGGTGGAGAGCATCCAGGCCGGCAAGAAAGAAGCCGTCAATGCGCAATAACGACGCCAAAGTGCAAGCAGTGCTGATCTAAACATGCGCTGATTGCTTCAGCCAGGTTGTACGCTTAATCATAATAATTATTCATTTTGCATCTGCACGGTGAAAACGCGAGGGAGATTCAAGTATGCAACTAGGCATGATTGGACTGGGGCGCATGGGCGCAAACATGGTTAGGCGGCTGATGAAGGACGGCCATGATTGCGTGGTGTTTGATCCCGATACGAAAGCAGTTAAAAAACTCAAATCAGAAGGCGCGACCGGCACATCCAGTCTGAAACAGCTGGTCGATGGCCTGGATAAACCCCGTGCTATCTGGTTAATGATACCCACCGCGCTGGTCGATGGTGTCATCGATGACCTGGTGCCCTTGCTAGATGCAGATGACATCATCATTGATGGCGGCAACTCCTATTACAAGGACGACATCATTCGCGCGAAACGCCTCGCTGAAAAACGCATACGCTATCTAGACGTTGGTACCAGCGGCGGGGTCTGGGGACTCGAGCGCGGTTATTGCCTGATGATTGGCGGCAGCAAGCAGGCGGTCAAGCATGTACAGCCGGTATTCGAATCGCTCGCCCCCGGCATGGGTGATATCGAACGCACCGGCGGCCGCAAGGGCAAGCCGTCTCAAGCTGAACAGGGCTATTTGCACTGTGGCCCGGAAGGCGCGGGGCACTTCGTCAAGATGGTGCACAATGGTATCGAGTATGGGCTGATGGCGGCCTATGCCGAAGGCTTTAACCTGCTGCGCCACGCCAATGTCGGCCAGCATGCGCACGAGCACGATGCCGAAACCACGCCGCTGCGTGATGCGGATGAATTCAAATACGAGATTGATGTCGCCGAAGTCGCGGAGCTGTGGCGACGCGGCAGCGTAGTGGCGTCGTGGTTGCTCGATCTAAGTGCGCTGGCCATGTTCAAGGATGCAGACCTGGAAAACTTCAGCGGCCGAGTATCAGATTCGGGAGAAGGGCGCTGGACCAGTATCGCTGCCATCGAGTCGGGTACGCCGGCGCATGTCCTCACCGCAGCCCTGTTCAATCGTTTCAATTCGCGCGGTGAGGCCGATTACGGCGACAAGTTGCTGTCAGCCATGCGATTCGAATTTGGCGGTCATCACGAGAAGAAAAAATAACCTGGTTATTTATTCAACGTATGTCTGAACAACAGGAGCCTGGTCGATGAATGATGTGGGGAGTGCCGGCAAAACAGAGGCGCCGGCATGTGTCATGGTGATTTTTGGCGGTTGCGGCGACCTGGCAAAACGCAAGCTTATCCCCTCGGTATACCACCTGCTTAATCGTTACCTGTTGTCGAGCTGTTGCTCGGTGCTTGCGGTCGATATCAAGCCGCTGAATACCGACAGTTATCGAGATTACCTCACCAATGAAGTCTCCGAAGTTCTGGGCGAGGAGTATTCTGCAGACAAGTGGGGCAACCTGATCAACAATGTGCATTATGTACAGGGCGATTTCACTAACCCGGATTTTTATCAGCAGCTCTCATCTTCGTTGCAGGAAATCTCGGGTCAGCACCAGTGTCCGCAGAATTACCTGTTTTACCTTTCAATACCCCCAAGCCTGTTTGCTGCCGTGGCAGAAAAACTGCATGCAGCAAAACTGTTTCAACAGGATGCCTGCTGGCGACGCGTGATTATAGAAAAACCGTTTGGCCATGATTTACAGTCTGCACTTGAGCTGAACCGCGTGCTGCATACCATGCTTGACGAAGAACAGATTTATCGAATCGATCATTATCTCGGCAAGGAAACCGTGCAGAACATTCTTGCCTACCGGTTTTCCAACAGCACCATTGAACCGATCTGGAATTTTCGCTACATAGACCATGTGCAGATCACGGTGTCGGAAGTGCTTGGCGTTGAACAGCGTGCGGGGTATTACGAAGAATCCGGCGCGCTGCGCGACATGATTCCCAATCACCTGCTCACCCTGCTGTCCCTGATTGCGATGGAGCCGTTCAACCAGTACGACGCGCGCAGCCTGCGCGATGAGCAGGCCAAGGTGCTGCGCGCGATTCAGCCGATGTCACCCGAAGATGTGCTGACGCATGCGGTGCGCGGACAATACGCCGAAGGTACATACCCCGATGGTAAAAAAGTACCGGCATACCGCAATGAGCCGGGGGTGGCTGCAAATTCCAAAGTCGAAACCTATGCCGCCCTCAGGCTCACTATCGATAGCTGGCGCTGGGCGGATGTACCGTTTTATATTCGCACCGGTAAACGTATGCCGGGGCGCTATACCGAAATCGTGGTGCAATACAAGCAGGCGCCCAATGCCGCGTTTCAGAATTCCCTGCTCAACCGCAGCCGGGTGCCGGCCAACAAACTGGTGGTGCGTATCCAGCCGAATGAAGGCATCAGCATGAGTTTTAATGCCAAGCAACCGGGCGAAGAACCCGGGCTGGCGACAGTCGAGATGAATTTTTCCTACGCAGATTATTTTGGCAGTACGCCGTCCACCGGCTACGAAACCCTGATACTCGACGCTATGCAGGGCGATGCCACCCTGTTCAAACGCTCTGACAGTATTGAACTGAGCTGGGAAGTGGTGCAGCCGGTGCTGGATGTGTGGGCGGCCTTACCGGCGCGTGATTTTCCCAATTATGCGGCAGGCAGCTGGGGCCCGAAATCGGCAGACGAGATGCTCAGGGACGACGGACGTGAATGGAATCCGTGCAGGAAATGTGACGCCCAGATGATCTCAAAAGCTGTTACCGGCGACTGACAGTTTTATAAATGTATAACCAGGAATAAATTTTAAAATGCCCGAAGAGCATATTGTTTCGCAAGTGATTTTTGGCTGGGACCCGTTGTGGGTATCGGTGACCCTGTTTATTCTTACCTATGCCATCCTGATCACCGAGCGTGTCAATCGCGCGATTGTTGCATTGCTGGGCGCCGGCCTGATGATCATGAGCGGGGTATTGAGTCAGCATGACGCCATGAATGGCGAAGATTTCAATACCCTGGGCCTGCTCGCCGGGATGATGGTGATTGTCGCTATTACGCGCAAGTCCGGCGTGTTTGAATACGTTGCTATCTGGTCGGCGAAAAAAGTGGGTGCCAGGCCCTGGGGCATCCTGTTGATGCTGTCGTGTGTCACCGCGGTGTTCTCCGCCTTGCTTGATAATGTCACCACGGTGTTGCTGATAGCGCCGGTCACCTTGCTGATAACCAGTGAGCTTAAAGTGAACCCGTTTCCGTACCTGTTTTCAGAAATACTGGCATCCAATATCGGCGGC
>JBATHJ010000083.1:0-5325 GCA_049666625.1 Gammaproteobacteria bacterium
GGCTTTTCTTGCCCGCCTTCTTAGTGGCTGGTTTGCGCCGTGTACGGCGCGGCTTAGCGGATTCGCGCACCAGGTCGTCGTAAAAAATAAACTCGTCGCAGTTGGCAATCAGCAGGTCGGAGGTAGAGCTCTTCACGCCAACGCCGATAACGGCCTTGTTGTTCTCGCGCAGCTTGCTGACCAGTGGTGAAAAATCTGAATCACCGCTGATCACCACAAAGGTATCGACATGCGACTTGGTGTAACACAGATCCAGCGCATCGACGACCATGCGAATGTCGGCAGAATTCTTGCCTGACATGCGCACATGCGGAATTTCAATCAGCTCAAATGCCGCCTCGTGCATGGCCCCTTTAAATTCCTTGTAGCGGTCCCAGTCACAGTAGGCCTTCTTCACAACAATACTGCCCTTGAGCAACAGACGCTCCAGCACTTTCTGAATGTCAAAGGCGGCGTACCTGGCATCACGCACACCCAGCGCGACATTCTCGAAGTCGCAGAATAATGCCATGTTGCGGGTTTCGGTTTTTTCGTTCATGTTATCCCGTGTTGTGTGAACAGCCTTGATTCTGTGACACGATGTGCAGTTGATTTCAGACTGGCGATCATTATATCTTGGTTATGTGAAAAAGAGGACGGTTTCCTTATTTTGGTAATAAAGGGTACCGTCCGCATAATTCTTTAATTCTCCCGTCTACTCCCAGAACTCGAAACAATAAAAGGATTCGGTACTTTCTCAAGTATCTTCACAAACAACGCCAGGCGATCAGCCACCGTCAGTGACTCAAGTAATTGTTGTTTACTATCAATGTCCAGGCTCATTACCAGCACAAGATTATTAACCACTTCTTCAATCGGTAACTTATCCAGTACGTTCCAGTCCACCTGCATATTGTGCTTATCAAAATAGTTACGCAATGTAGATTTAAAATGATCAACCTTCTGCGCGTCGACATCTTCCGTTGCGTAATCCTGCGGGTAATCACTCCAGTCAACCCGCGCAATTCGAAATCCATCACGCACAGGTAACGCTTCAATCACTTTATAACGACACACCCCGGTCAGCATCACGTTCAAGCGGCCGTCTTTACGTTCTCTATATTGACGAATCCGCCCGGCACAACCCACACAATAGATATCAGCTTCAGGCTTATTCGCTTGCGGCTGAATCATGCCAATCATTTGATCGGTTTTCAGCGCATGAAAAAACAGGGCCAGATCAGCCTGGGCAGAAAGCTCCAGCGGCAATTCACCACCTGGTAACAAGGCATTTTCCAGGGGATAAAGCGGCAACTGGGCAGGCAGTGCTTCAAAAGCGTGAGTAAAAGGGTATTTAGGTTTCATGCTTAATGAGTTGATAAATGCAGTATAACCATAGCATGCATGATTGATGCTTTTTCAATAGATATAGTGCGTATAATAATTGAGTCTTACCCTGTTACTATCTTCACAATCAAAGGTGACGGATAGATTATTATTTAACCACATACAGTAATTGATCATAATTTAATCCCTCCGTCACCTTTTTGCTTCACCTGGCACCATCGCGGGGTCATTTGCGCTTATGGGTTGGGATAACGAGGACCGGTAAGCTGGATTTACGCATGACGCCTTTACTAATGCTACCCAGTAGCAGCTGGTGCATCGCGCTTTTTCCATGCGAGCCTACAACAATCATGTCTGCATCAACATCCGAGGCTTCCTGCAGGATTGTTTCGACAGTCACACCATGCACAAGCAAGGCAGTTGCCTCTACACCCGCATTGCGCAATCGCTCGGCTATACTCTGGATCTGGCGATGTTCAGCATGAAATTTCTTTGCAAGAGATTCCCGTGCTGCAAGTGGATCCACTTTGAACTCAACATGCCCCGAATCCGGGATAGCATTGTGAAGAAGCCAGACCTGTGCTGATAGTGATTTGGCAAGTTCCTCGATCTTGTCCACAATAGTTTCTGTGGATTCAGAAAGATCAACACATACCAGAATCTTCATATCTTCTCTCCATCAGTAGCGCATCAGATTACCAGATTGCTTCAGATCATTGCCAGTGCTCATTTGGCGGGCATGGCGAATATCACGATAAATGTCAGAATGCCTGCCAACGTAGCGAAACGCACAATATAATTTAAATATTCTGATCGTGTGTGATGATGCTGGCTGGCAATAATAGCGACGACACATTGCAACAGGTAATACACCGCAAAGACTCGTGAAGCAATGGAGATAATTTCCAGCAAGTCAGCGGTCCAGACCAACACTATTGCGAGAAATGAGACTATCAGATAACCCTTGTTGGTCGATAATCTCCCACGACTGCTTTCACTCGACAGGCATCCCGCACCAACGGTATCGGCTACGGCAGCACTGAACTGACTCATGATTGCAGCCACGATCAGCATCAGGGGCAAGACGGCAGCTGCCAGGCCAGTAGCAGCAACGATTTGAGCGATCTGAATGTTTTCAAGATCAAGGGTTTGTACAATTGGCAGTAAAGCAATAACAGAAACGATGTAAAGCGCGCCAGAAATTAGTTGGGCTCTACGCATGCTTTGCACGCGTATTTTGGCACTATATTTTTCACCCAGAAAACGCGATGTCTCAAAGCCCTGAACGACAAGCAAAATGCCGGACAGAATACACACCTTGGTTATCCAGTCCCTGTCCTTGATGTCGAAGATTAGCGGTTGATCAACCTTTATAAAGTTATAATCGTATACAAAAATCCCGATTAATAGTGCAGCAACAATTGATAGCTGCAATGACATTGAATATGCTTCAAGCTTCTCGAGTCCGCCCAGTCCGCGAAAAAAACCGGTGGTTGCGATAAATACAATGATAGTGGTTGTGAGAATTCTTTCCAGGTTGGGCGATTCGCCAAACCCTATATGCGTGAGAAGGAAAGACGATAACAGGGAAAGATAGAATGCTACGGCCGTCACATAGGCGAAAGCTAGCGCTGCATTGGCGATTAGATCTATTGTGTATATTACAGGATATGTTTTTCTGTCATGCAGCAGCGGCTCGGCATGAATAATGTTAAACCTGATGACGCTACCGATAGCATAGGCAAGTACAACGATGACTGTGACCGCCAATGGAGAATAGATGCCGACTACACTTGCAAGCAATGGCGCTATGATCAGAAAGCCGCTGCCGATTATGGAAGAGAGCGGCGTGAGCGTAGCCTGCCAAGATCTGCTTTGGGTAAAATAGGGCTGAAACATCAACAACAATACACCGGCAGAAATAAGCACGAGTATTACGTTCAGCATTACTCATCCCCTTTATATTGCATTTTTCTTTTAATTTAAGCGTCGGCAAACATTTCGCCAGAAGGCAACATGCTACCACTGGTAAACACTGGCAGCCACAATACCAGCCCTTCTGTTACACGATGGGCACGCGCCCTTGGCATTGGTTTATCCAGCTTAAGATCGAGAAATGGCAGCCCGATCATAAAACAATGCAAGTTATTAGTCTCTTATGGATCGGAAATCGTCCTGAACTGCCCAAATGCCCTAATATTAGAAAACGCTAAGGGTCAGCTATGGGGTCGAAAGCAGACACTCGATCCGGTGCAAATTTGAACAGCTGCGTTGTTTGCAGCTAACTAGGGTCTACCCCCGTAGGGTGCGCCATGCGCACCGTGGTTATGTCATCTGGATTATGGAGCGCACGGCACACCCTACAAACTATAACATCGGCGGAAAAAGATTCTTAGTCATAAAGCAAAACGACTCAGAATGACAGTATTTAGATTGTCATCCTGAGCCGCTTTTGCGAAGGATCCACGCTTTATGATTAATCGCGGTCTGTCTCCGTTACATCAACTGGGGTCTAGCCCCGTAGGGTGCGCCATGCGCACCGTGTTTTATGCTCTGAATAATAACTGGAGCCAGAACACAGCTATTTCTAATGTTAGCGAAAACTGTGTTCTGAACCTCCCCCTGTTTTTCTGCTCCTATATGTCTGACCCGGTTTATCCCGGATACAACTGGTACCTGACCCGGTCTTTTTGACCTGTCAACGGCTTCGGCGCCGCGCGGTGAATCCGAGACTGACCAGGCCGAACGCGAACAGCACTCCGGCCGCTGGTATCGGCACCGCGGCAACTGACCAGTCAGTGCCTGATTCCGAAAGAATAGAATAATCCGTTAACTCGTTGCCGCCGACCGTAATACTGTCGATCCCACCCCAGGTCAGGGTGTTGTAAAAATCAGTGTCCGATGAGTTCAGACCGAATGAAGTTGCCGACGAAGTCATTGCAAGCGCCGACATCTTGATACCGAATTCCGAAGCGGTGCCAATAACGAAATTGAAACTCACCAGCAGTGTTTCATTCACACTCAGCGATTCCACCGCCGAGCCCGCCTGGACTTGATAGGACGATTGCAGGGCAGTACCGAGGTCAGTAGACCCGAACAGCTGTAAACGACCAAATGAATTCGGCCCCGACGCATCGAGCGTGCCTTCGATGTGTATATTGGCATTCACAGTGGCAACCTGGCCTGTCATCAAGGGATTCTCGATGATGATGGTATCGACCCACCCGGCTTCGCCAAAGCCGGCGGGAAACAGTACCGAGTTTTGTTGATCAGTGCTCATAATGCCGGATGCCCGCAAAATACCCAGCGAACTCTGTGCCTGGCCTGATGTGACGACACTGCCTTGCGTGAACGCTGAACTCGCATTCGCCTGGTACGCCGGACCGGTCGGGTCGGTCATCGTCTGGCATTGCGCCCCGACTTTGAAGAACAGCCTGTTGTCGAAATTTGGATTTGCGAGGCCGCCATCACCAGGCCCGCTGCAGCTCACCGCGAACGCACCCGATGTGCCCGTCTCGTAATTGTAGAAGGCGGCGTGCGCCCCGTCCGGGCCCACCACGCCGAGACCAAAAACACCGCATGCCAGCATCGCGGTGGCCCTGACAACTGAACCGGATAACGTGTTGAATAATCCCATGGCAAAATACCTCCCAGCTATGTGCTTAATCGCGCCGTGATTGCGCGGTTTTACATAAAAGTAACTCAGCAACGCCTGCGCCATTATTTCCAGGGACACCCTATGTCTCTGAATGACCGTGGCGCAGGGTTGGGTCGCCATTATTAGCGTCCCACAAGCCACTGCTAATGGAAAGAATATCAAAAGTCTAATAAATACTTTCCACAAAACAGGGTTGGATAGCAAGCATTTCTGTCGAATACCCGAGTTTTTCTGAATGGCTGCTCCCGGCCGGCAGTGGGTGACATTTGCGCGCCGAGATGAGAAGCCCCGCCGAAGCCGGGCTTCTTAACGGAACAAGGAGCCCAAGCAATAATTAGTGC
>JBATHJ010000084.1:0-1503 GCA_049666625.1 Gammaproteobacteria bacterium
ATAAGTCATGAGTGAAGATGCCATAGTTGAAGTGAGTTCGGCTAATGAAAAAACCAGTAACCGGCGAATATTGCGGCGCTGATACCGGCAACATCAGCGAGCAATGCACATGCTATGGCGTGGCGCACATGTTTAATGCCGACACTGCCGAAATATACTGCCAGAACATAAAACGTGGTTTCGGTGCTGCCCTGCATGATGGCAGACACCGTGGCGGCAAATGAATCGACGCCAAAGTTGTTCATGGTTTCCAGCATCATCGCACGCGCACCACTGCCGCTCAGTGGTTTCATCAACGCGGTGGGCAATGCCTGGATGAAGTCGGTGTTAAGGCCGAGCGCTGAAAATAATGCATCCAGTCCCCAGACGATGCCATCGAGCACACCGCTGGCGCGCAGCAAACCAATAGCCACCAGCATGGCGACCAGGTAAGGGATGAGTTTTATTGCAACATCAAACCCCTGTTTCGCACCGTCAATAAAATCATCGTAGATATTATTATTTTTGAACCAGCCCCAGCCGAGAAACAGCATGATCAGGCTGAACAATACCAGGTTGCCAAGCAGGGAAGAGCTGCGCGCCATGTCATCCGCCGGCTGGCTGAGTAACCAGCTCGCCAGTGCCGCCATAAGCACGGCAAAGCCGAGGACATAACCCAGTACCACGCGATTGAGTAAATTTATTTTTTGCACCCATGCTACCGCGAGCAGGCCGGTGAGTGTCGAGGCAGTCGTCGCAAGCAGTATCGGGATGAACACAGCAGTGGGATCGGCGGCGCCCTGTTGTGCGCGGTACATAAATATAGTGACCGGCAATAAAGTCACCGATGAAGTGTTGAGTACCAGGAACAGGATTTGCGCATTGCTGGCGGTATCGGAGTTGTTATTAAGCGCCTGCAGATCCTGCATGGCTTTCAGGCCCATCGGGGTGGCGGCATTATCCAGTCCGAGCATGTTGGCGGCGATGTTCATGGTCATGCTGCCGTGCGCCGCATGGCCACGTGGCACACCGGGCATGAGTTTGAGAAACAGCGGTTCGAGCGCGCGTGACAGGATGTTAATCAGCCCGGCGTGCTCGGCGATTTTGAACAGGCCCAGCCATAAACACAGCACACCGATTAAACCAATCGCAACTTCGACGCTGAGTGCGGCCATGTCGAAAGTCGATTGTATCAACTGGCTGAATATTTCTGCATTGCCCAGTGCCAGCCACTGGTAAAGCGCGGCAATAAATGCGGCAGCAAAAAAGCCGAACCAGATATGTACCAGCAAGTTATGTCTCCATCGGCCGTGCAGTGTGCGGCTAGCTTGTCGCGGATGGAAGGGTTTAGCAAGTGTGATGCAAAGTGTCAGACAAAATCCCGGGCGAAAAAAAACGGCAACCGAGGTTGCCGTTTTTGCTGAATCGAATTACCGGATCAGGCTTTGCGTCTGCGCCCGACAGCTACCAGGCCGATCAGGCCGGAACCAAACAACCAGACTGCAGCAGGTACCGGTACCGGTG
>JBATHJ010000085.1:0-2820 GCA_049666625.1 Gammaproteobacteria bacterium
GTACCTTGCCGGAAGACGGGATAACGGTATTGTAAGCACGCGCAAGACGCGTAATCGAATCGAGCAGGATCACTACATCTTTTTTATGCTCGGCCAGGCGCTTGGCTTTTTCGATGACCATTTCGGCTACCTGCACGTGACGTGTGGCCGGTTCATCAAATGTGCTCGAGACGACTTCGCCGCGCACACTGCGCTGCATCTCCGTGACTTCTTCCGGGCGCTCATCAATCAGCAGCACAATGAGTACACATTCAGGATGATTGGCAGCAATCGATTGCGCGATATTGCTCATCATCATGGTTTTACCGGCTTTCGGTGGTGACACGAGGAGACCGCGCTGGCCTTTGCCAATGGGTGCAGCCAGGTCGATGATGCGCGCCGTGATGTCTTCGGTGCTGCCGTTACCGCGCTCCATGGTCATGCGTTCATTCGGGTGCAGTGGCGTCAGGTTTTCAAACGCGACCTTGTTTCGCGAGTTTTCCGGGGTATCAAAATTGATGGTATCAACCTTGAGCAGGGCAAAATAACGTTCACCTTCTTTCGGGGGCCTGATTTTTCCGGAAATAGTGTCACCGGTACGCATGTTAAAGCGGCGAATCTGGCTGGGAGAAACATAAATATCATCCGGGCCGGCCAGGTATGAACTGTCTGCAGCGCGCAGAAATCCGAATCCATCCTGCAAAATTTCCAGTACGCCATCACCAAATATATCTTCTCCTTTCTTGGCATGCGCCTTGAGAATGGAAAATATAATGTCCTGTTTTTTTGTACGGGCCACATTGTCGAGTTTCATTTCGGTGGCGATATCGAGAAGTTCCTGGACAGGCTTTAACTTAAGTTCGGTAAGATTCATAGGCTGGATTTTCTGGTTATTGAGTTAGTTGTGTAATTAGACTGGATGATTATTGTTTTTCCCGGCCAGAGTGGCCGGGGATTTTCGCGAGAGTTGCGACAGGCTTTTGTTATGCGGTACAAAGAAACGCGTTCGGTGTGCCGTATGCGCAAATCTCTCTTATAAATTACTGTCGATAAATGCTGTTAGTTGTGACCTTGAAAGTGCACCCACCTTGGTGGCTTCTACTTCACCGTTCTTGAAAAGGATCAATGTCGGAATTCCGCGAATACCAAACTTGGGCGGTGTTTGCGGGTTTTCATCAATATTCAACTTGGCAATTTTCAGGCGACCATCGTAGTCACCGACAATATCTTCAAGGATTGGTGCGATCATCTTGCAGGGGCCACACCACTCTGCCCAGTAATCTACAAGCACTGGAACTTCAGACTGTAATACATCTTTTTCAAAACTGTCGTCTGTCACATAAGAAATCTTGTCGCTCACCTTTAGAATGCCTCCGGATAATTGAACTGGTAGTCGCCTGACCACAGAATGGCCCGCTGGATAAATCAGATGGTGTTTAGTAGTACTGAGTTGGACTGAGTTGATATATTGAATTGAATTTGGCGCTATCTTAGACTATTTTGCGCTTTTGTACAGCCCCGCCCTGAAATAATCACGCCGCCGTGCGGTGTCTCCCGGGCCCCTGATTTGCCGCTGCATCGCCCGCCCGGCGCATGTTTATTAGCATGACGTTAGCGTTTATCGCATATGCAGGTTAAGCTACGCGCCATGAGTGAACACCATTTGACCGAAACCCGCTTTTCTGACTTCCAGATCGACCCCAGTATCCTGCACGGCCTGAACGATGCAGGCTTTGAATTCTGCACCCCGATCCAGGCAGAAAGCCTGCCGATTGCCCTGAAAGGCACAGATGTTGCCGGCGAAGCCCAGACCGGCACCGGTAAAACCGCCGCCTTCATGGTCGCCTGTTTTAATCATTTATTGCTTCATCCGGCACCGGAAACACGCAAGCTCAACCAGCCACGCGCACTGCTGCTGGCACCGACGCGCGAGCTTGCTATCCAGATTCACAAGGATGCCATGGTCATCGGTAAACACACCGGGCTCAAGCTGGGGCTGGCCTATGGTGGCACCGGTTATGAACAACAGCGCGACGACATTACTAACGGTGTTGATCTGCTGATTGGCACCCCGGGCCGCATCATCGATTATTTCCAGCAGAACGTATTCGACCTGAAGATGTGCCAGGTGGTGGTGATTGATGAAGCTGACCGCATGTTCGATCTCGGCTTTATCAAGGATATTCGCTACCTGATAAGGCGCTGCCCCGATCCAGATAAAAGACTGAGCATGCTGTTTTCAGCCACGCTTTCACATCGCGTTGCAGAACTCGCCTACATGCACATGAACAGCCCGGAAGAAGTGCGTATCAAGGCCGACACCAAAACCGCGGACAAGGTTAAACAGTCGGTGTTCTACCCCGCCAACGATGAAAAAATCCCGCTGCTGCTAGGCCTGATGCAAAAACTGCAGCCCCAGCGCAGTATTATTTTTATTAACACCAAGCGCATCGCTGACCGCGTGTATGAATGGCTGGCGGGCAACGATTATAAATCCGGCCTGCTCTCGGGTGATGTGCCGCAAACCAAGCGCCAGACCCTGCTCAAACGTTTTGCGGATGGCGAGTTCAATATACTGGTGGCGACCGATGTTGCCGCCCGCGGCCTGCACATTCCCGAAGTCAGCCACGTATTTAATTTTGATTTGCCACAAAGCGGCGAAGATTACGTGCATCGCGTTGGCCGAACCGCGCGCGCCGGCGCCAGTGGTGCAGCAGTGAGTTTCGCCTGCGAAGATTATGCGCACTACCTGATGGATATCGAAGAATACATCGGCCACCGCATTAACAACGAAGCAGTATCCGCCGAGTTGCTGATCAAACCCAAACCCCCGATCAAGCG
>JBATHJ010000086.1:0-3328 GCA_049666625.1 Gammaproteobacteria bacterium
TATTTATGCACTGCTGGTTTTTTTAGTTGTGACCATGAGCTTTGCAATCATGCGCTTCAAGAAACGTCTCGATTGAAACACCCCTGAATTCAGTGGGTGCGGCGCTGTCGGTAAAAATGCAGCAGCCATATCACGGCAGCAATACCCACTATCGCCAGCATCAGCTCGACTTCATAGTACTTGATGTTGCCCAGCACGGCTTCGACCGCACGTCCAAAGTAATACCCCATGAGTCCAATACTCACAGCCCAGATGATTGCACCGACCAGGTTCAGCAGGGCAAAACGCACATAGGGCACTTTGCTCATACCGATAGCGAAAGGCGTCACCGAGCGCAATCCATAAAGAAAGCGGAAACCCAGGATAAGCAGGACCTGGTGCCGCTCGAGAATGCTGAATACGCGGCCCGCACGCGCCTGCCAGGATGGATGCCTGGCCAGCATGGTGTTGCCATGCCGACGGCCGAGAAAAAAATACAGTTGATCACCGAAAAATGTTCCGCAGAAGCCACAGATAATGACCCAGTCGAGCGACAGGTAACCCATGTGAGCAGCAACGCCACCCAGTACCATCACGGTTTCACCTTCGAGGAAGGTGCCGAGAATCAGGATCGGGTAGCCATAGCTGGCGAGTAAAGATTCGAGCATATATTTTTATGTTTCTAATGTTAGTGTCGCGCTGTCCATAGCATTGATGGTCTGCTTAAACCCGCTTCAGCGTTTCAGCTGGCATCACTTAACGGCTTTATGTTTTGCTGATTTAACCGGTTTAACACAGCTTAAATGGCAGGCCGCGATAGCATCGCGCACCAGGTCGATAACTTTGGGGCGCGGAAACGACACTCGCCAGGCCAGTGCTACGGTCCTGCTGGGCACCGGGCTGGCAAAGCGGCGTATTTCCAGCAGGCGTTGCGAATAGCGATCAGCACCCGCGGCGGTGCAGGGCAGCACGGTAACACCGAGGCCCGACACCACCATGTGACGAATGGTTTCCAGCGAACCGCCTTCGACGGTATGTGGCAAATCGCCCTGCATCCCGGGACGCGGCACACAGGCCGGGCAGGCCTCGAGCACGTGGTCGCGGAAACAGTGACCGGCACCGAGCAACAGCACGGTTTCGTCTTCAAGGTTTTCCGACTTGATCATTTTGCGCTGGGTCAAGGGATGCGAAGAGGGCATAAGTACAACGAACGGCTCGTCATATAACGGCATTGTGACCACGCCCTGTTCTTCAAACGGCAGCGCGATAATGATGATATCCAGCTCACCGTTTTTCAGCTTGGTGGATAATACCGAGGTGTAGTTTTCCTCGACCATCAGCGGCATGTCGGATGCCTGTTCACGCAGAATTGGGATGAGTTCCGGAAACAGGTAAGGGCCTATGGTGTAAATCGCGCCGATTTTCAGCGGCCCTGAAAGTTGATCTTTACCGTGTTGCGCGACAAGTTTTACTGCGTCCGCCGATTCCAGTGCACGTTGTGCCTGTTCGACTATACGTTCGCCGATCGGCGTCAGTGTGACCTCGCTGGCGCGTCGTTCGAAAATCTGCACACCGAGTTCTTCTTCCAGTTTTTTGACCGATACACTCAGCGTTGGCTGGCTGACATGACACACCGTGGCCGCGTGGCCAAAATGCTTCTCGCGTGCGACCGCGACGATATAGCGCAATTCGGTCAATGTCATGAGTAACTGGCTCCAGCTGTTTGGGTTGTGTTGTACAAGTCTCGATAAGCAGGCGCTTATATTGATTGCGAATCTAAATGTAACTTAGCATGTTAATAGCTTATAGCTAAACTGCTCATTGAAAAAATCGAATGGTTTTCACACGGGTGCGGGCCAACAATAGAGTTCAACAAAACAGGGTAACGACCATGTCTATTAAACAGCTTCAATACGTTTTTGCTCTATATCGTGAACGCCACTTCGGCAGAGCCGCGCTTGCCTGTAATGTCACGCAGTCAACCCTCAGCCTGCAAATCAGTAAACTTGAAGGCTATCTTGATACAAAACTGTTCAACCGTAACAGCCGCAATGTCGAACCGACACAGGCGACACTCGATATCTTACCGATGATCGAAAATATTATTGATTCATACGCACAGATACGTAAATCTGCCAGGCATGCCGTAACAGCAAAACATGCAGTGGCAAAGCATGGCGTAATTGAGCAGGTAAACGCGATTACGACAAAAACATAGAATTAAACGCCAACACAAGGCATGTAAAGAACACGGGGCGATAAATTATTAAAACCAGCCCTTGCGCTTAAAATAAATCGCCATGCCAATCGTAACCACCAGCATTACACCCCATACCGCGGGATAACCGAAATAGGTGTGCAACTCTGGCATTGCCCACGGGCTGTCCGGGTTATCAAAATTCATACCGTAAATGCCGGTAATAAATGTCAGGGGAATAAAAATAGTCGCAATCACTGTCAACACTTTCATCACTTCATTCATACGATTGCTGACACTGGTCAGGTACACATCAAACATGCTGGCCGACATATCACGATAGGATTCAATTAAATCCATGATCTGGATGGTATGGTCATAGCAGTCACGTAGATACACAATAGTGGTGCTGTCGATCACGCTGAAATCGTCACGAATCAGCAGGTTCAGCACTTCACGTTGCGGCCATAGCATGCGCCTGAGCATGAGCAGTTCACGTTTCAGCTCATGCAGTTTTCGCGGCGTCTGCTTGTCAGGTGAGTACAGGATTTCTTCTTCCAGCGATTCTATATGGTCACCAAATTCTTCGAGCACCGGAAAACCCTCATCGATGATGGCATCTATCAGGGTATAGAGAAGATAGTCAGCCTGGCGAGAACGGATTTTACCGCTGTGTTTACGCAGTCGTTTACGAATTTGTTCGAACGGATCGACAGTGCCGCGGTGAAAGCTGATGACATAGCCTTTGCCCACGAACAGGCTGACCTGTTCGGTACTGACGCGAGCGTCGCTCAGCACCGGCAGGCTCATCACAATAAACAGTTGATCATCAAAGCTGTCCATCTTCGGGCGCTGGCCTGTGTTTAAAATGTCTTCCAGCGACAGCGCGTGCAGGTCAAACAGCTCACCCATATCTCTCAGGCTGTCTGCATCCGGGTCACCCTGGCCATGTATCCAGGTAATCGAGTCACTTTGCAAATAGGGAATACAGTCGACAAATGCGACCATCTGCTTTTCCGTGAGCGCAGCATCGGTGTAATCCATCAGGCTCAGGCTGAATGGAATCCGGGTGTGATCCTGCTGTTCGACCAGGGTGCCGGGTGACGTGCCGGGCGGATGGTAGCGCTTGTTGAAATACGTCATTTAAACTCC
>JBATHJ010000087.1:0-2600 GCA_049666625.1 Gammaproteobacteria bacterium
TCTGCCAGTTGCCGGTGCCGACCGAGGCAAGGCGTACGCGTAAACCAAAGGTGGGCTTAAGCCCCATGCGGTTTGCTTCTTCAACCAGCAGGCGTACTTCGGAGAGTTTTTCCACCACGATATACACCCGGTGTCCGAGCAACTGTCCGATCAGCGCGCGGCGAATATAATGGCGGTCCTTGTAGCCATTGCATACCACCACCTGGTCCTTGTGTTTCAGGCTGGCGAGCACCGCCATCAGCTCGGCCTTGCTGCCGGCTTCCAGCCCGACGCGTGCACCGCCGGCATTTAAAATCTCCTCGACCACCGGTTGCTGCTGGTTCACCTTGATGGGATACACCGCGGTATATGCGCCACGGTAAGCGTGGCTGGCGATTGCATTGTCGAACGCGCTGCACAGCGACTGCACGCGATGCTGCAGGATGTCGAGAAAGCGGATCAACACCGGTAACTGAAGTCCGCTGGCGCGGATATCGTCCATCAATTGCATCAGGTCGATGGCGGCTGAATCTTCGCCGCCGGGTTTTAACGCAAGGTGGCCATTGTCGAGTATCTCGGCATAGCCTTCGTCCCACTGCCCTAGGTTGTACAACCTGCCGGCCTGTTGAATATCCCAGTGTTTCATTTCTGACCCCGTTAAAATTTTCGGTATTTTATCCGCTAAATAAATCCGCGCCCGACATTTCTTTAATCGACGTGCTTTGGCTTATAATCGCACTCCCCTACCAAGGAGTATGCGCGTGATTGATGACAGCCAGTGGTTTACTGAAATCTCGGACTATGCCGGATTCGCATTTTCACTCAAGATTAAACAAAAGCTGCATGAAGAGCAGTCAGAGTTTCAGAAAATCGAAATATACGAAACTGAGCATTTCGGCCGGCTGATGGTGCTCGATGGCTGCATTATGCTGACTTCACGCGACAATTTCATTTATCACGAAATGATGAGCCACCCCGCTCTGTTCACCCACCCGGCGCCGAAGCGGGTGCTGATTATCGGTGGTGGCGATTGCGGCACACTGCGCGAAGTGCTCAAGCACCCGGAAGTAGAACTGGCCCGGCAGGTGGATATAGACGAACGTGTCACTCGCGTTTCGGAACAGTACTTCCCCGAGCTGTGCGATTCTAATCATGATACTCGCGCCCAATTGCTGTTTACCGATGGCATTGAATGCGTGCGCCAGGCCGACGCCGGCAGCTACGATGTCATTATTGTCGACAGCACTGACCCGGTGGGGCCGGGCGTGGTGCTCTACACCACCGAGTTTTTCCAGCATTGCCGGCGCGCACTCGCTGCTGACGGCATATTTGTCCAGCAAAGCGAATCGCCGCTGATTCATCATGAATCCATCATCCGGCCGATGACCCGGCACATGCATGAAGCCGGCTTCAAACACACAAAAATCCTGCATTTTCCACAGTGTACCTACCCGACCGGCTGGTGGAGCTGCACCATGGCCAGTGTTGCCGGCGACCTGGGTAACAGGCGACTGGTCAGTGGCACACCCACATTTGAAACTCACTATTACACCGCCGACATCCACCTTGGGGCTGCTGCCCAGCCTAACTTCATGCTGGCTGAATAAGCAGGTTCATGGACTATCGAGTTAGACGCACAATCACGCTGTTTTAAATCGTATTTTATCGTGGCTAATTCTCTATAAAACGACACAATCGGCTGCATTTATCTATAATGTGAATATCTATAAGCGTTGGAAACGCGGGCTACGCATAAAATAAATAAAATCAGCGATGACATCACAAAATCCAGAAAACGATTATTCTGCCCTGATAAAGGACATTAAAGGCAATATCAAGACGCGTCTCAGCGACCTGATGTCCAAGCTGCTCAACAATGCCGAAGAGACATTGTTCGAAATGGCTGACAGTGCCACCAATAATGAAGACTCGACGCGGTTCTTCGAACTGATGCGCACGCTCAAGGCGCACAAGGCCGATATCGCGGTTGACTTCGTCACCAATATCAACCCCTACCTGCGACCCTATACCGTCACCGAGGCAGAAAAAGCCCGCCAGAAGCTCGAGACCGAAGATGAACTCAGCCTGGTTGATCAGTCGGTTATGGAGGACATGGTGCTGGTCAGAGGCATGGGCGAACGCGCCGCCAGCAAATACCGTGAGCAACTCTCACACCTGGAAGCGCGCCTCGAACACCTTGCGCTGAAAACCGACGATATATTTGATAAACGCGCACTGGCACCGATTAACTTCTGCCAGTCATTTGATGATGCGCTTGGTGAAAATTTTGATATTTCCAACAAAAAAATATTGTTCAGTTTCTTCAACGACGAAATCGCTGGCAAGCTGGACAGCCTGTACGACACTATTAACAACAAGCTGATCGACGCAGGCATTCTGCCGCAAATCAAGATTTCAATGGCCGGCAAGACCCAGAATCGACCACGTCCGAAACCCGCCATCGACCCCAACCAGCCGGTACCTGGCCAGGATGAGCCAATGGGTGATTATGGCGCAGGCTATGGCGGTGCTATGCCTGCTGGCGCTCCCGGCGGTGGTATGGGACCCGGCGGTGCTATGCCTGGCGGCGCTCCCGGCGGTGGTATGGGACCCGGCGGTGC
>JBATHJ010000088.1:0-1713 GCA_049666625.1 Gammaproteobacteria bacterium
ACTTCCTCGTAAGGATGCGCCAGTTTCATCGCGGCAATCGCCGCGCCCAGTGAAGCTTCGATACATACCATTTCCACCCGGTATTCGGCCACGGTTTCCAGCTTGCCATGGCTGCCAATCGCGGGCTGGCTGCCGGCCAGTGGTCGGAACTGGCCCTGGCCGAGGATTTGCCAGCTGCAGCAGTCGTAATTGCCGATGTGGCCGGCGCCGGCCTCGAACATGGCGGTTTTGACGATTTCTGCGTCATTTTCTGGCACATAAAAGCTAATCTGGTACATAAATGGTGACTCGCGAATTTATATTTTAGCGGTGGCTATGGTAACCTGTAGCGCGGTTAAAAGCAGTCCTGCAAGTGCCTGATAATAGAGAGCAATTGGTCCGCGCCACCAGGCCTGGTTAAGCGTTAATCCCCGGGGTTTTATGTGGACAGGGTTGCAGCCGGCTTCTTTAAAATAGGGTGCTTAGTGCCTTAAATTCAACATGATTTAACAGGAAATAGATGTATGAGTGGTATTCAACTGTCTGCTGACATGGTGTCAGAACTCAAAGCGGTGCTGATCAAGCATGATCCGGCCGCTGCCGACGACATTATGTATATGCAATATCTCACCGCGGTCACCGGCTTCGTGCTGGCGCACCAGCAGAATCCAGCTGCCGACAAGCAGGCGCTGCTCAATGATCTGTGCACATTTATGGGGCAGGTGGTGCAGCAGGTCGAGCGTGATAGCGCGCCGCAGCCACCGGCGGCCGATGCCTTTGGTATCTGGAAACCCGGCCAGGGTTAAGCCCGGCACAGGAGTATCGATATCTTGTTGCGTTATACAGGTTAAGTCATGGAGCTGGATTTCTGGCAAACACGCTGGCAGAACGATGAAATCGGTTTCCACCAGCCGCATTTAAATCCTTACCTCGGTTATTACTACGGTGAGCATGGCCCGGATGCAGCCACGCGGCAGAAACTGCGCGTGTTTGTGCCGCTGTGCGGAAAATCGAAAGATATCCTCTGGCTGTCGCAGAACGGCTATGCTGTTACCGGGGTCGAATGCAGCGAAATCGCGGTTGAAGCATTTTTCACGGAAAACAGCCTGCCGCTTGAAAAGCAGCAGCAGGGTGCACATATCAGGTATACCTCGGGCAATATCGACATACTGCAGGGCGATTTTTTCAGCCTTGAGCCAGAAGACCTGGGCAGCATTACCGATGTGTTTGACCGCGCATCACTGATTGCTTTACCACCCGAGATGCGCGAGGACTACGCCGCCAAAATGACCCGGGTGCTGCAACCGTCAACGCGCGTGCTGCTGGTTACGCTGACCTATCCGCAGCACGAGATGGACGGCCCGCCGTTTTCAGTAGCCGAAGACGAGGTGCACGACCTGTATGCAGCGAATTTCAGTATCGACAAGCTGGCGGTAAAAAACACCCTGGAGCTGGAACCACGCTTTAAACAAAAGGGTCTGACGTCTTTGATCGAGACGGCTTACAAGCTGAAAAAGAAATAGCCTGTAAAATAATGAATAATGAATAATGAATAATGAATAATGAATAGTTAATAGTTAATAGTTAAAAACAAGTAGCGTACTAACAAACAACATTTCAACGAGAATCCATAACTAATGAGTACTAAAGCCGCAGAAATTTCCAGCCAGGTGAACCAGGCTCCCACACAGGCGCCGGCCAAAGTACATCCGGCGTTTGAATGGCAGGGTACTC
>JBATHJ010000089.1:0-3213 GCA_049666625.1 Gammaproteobacteria bacterium
GCCATTCGCAGTGTGTGCGAACCGATATTTGAAAGTCCGCTAAAAGACATTTCATTCGGACAGTTATTGTTGCGCCTGTTTCAGACCGCGCGCCGCTTTAACATGGAGGTGCAGCCACAACTGGTGCTGTTGCAGAAAACCCTGTTGAACATCGAAGGGCTGGGCCGTCAGCTCTATCATGAACTGGATTTGTGGAAAACAGCAAAACCGTTTTTAGAGCGCTGGATGGAAGAGCAGGTCGGTGCGCGCGCGATGCTGCGCGGCATGAAAGACAACCTGCCGCACCTGGTGGAAAAACTGCCGGAAATGCCGGGGATGATTTACCAGGCATTAAAACATTATTCCGAAGGCGATTATCAACGCGAGCACATCAATGCCATGCGCGATATTCGCCATGAAATACGCCGCAGTAACAAGCGCAGTGTTATCAGTATTATCGGTGCCAGCCTGGTGCTGGGCGCAGTCGTGGTTTACGCGGTCGGCGGTTTTGCACCGGCAGTATTTCTGGGTGCACCGATAGTCACATGGATCCTGGGCGGCGTGGGCGCAGTCTTGCTGGTATATGCGTTACAGGACTAAACACACAGCCACCGTGCAGCCTGGCGCTGTCCTCACATTCATTGCGTGTTGTTTGCTGCTATTTTGCAGGCAGGCGCAAGCGGTTGATCCCTCGCATCACTGGCGCACGATTGAATCCGAGCACTTCCAGATGCATTTTGATGCACCCCACCAGTCGAGTGCAGAACGCGCCATAGTTATTGCCGAGCGCGCACACCAGCGCCTGTCGCGCGAACTCAACTGGGAGCCCGCGGAAAAAACCCACCTCGTACTCAGTGATGAAAGTGATTTCGCCAACGGGTATGCAACGGTCATTAACATTAATCGCAGCGTGTTATTCATGGCACCACCCGCGGGCCTGGGCGGGCTGGAAGATTTTGACGACTGGCTGGATTTGCTCATCACCCATGAATACACCCACGTGCTGCATCTCGACAAGGCCGAAGGTGCACCCGGCAGCCTGCGCAGTGTGTTTGGCCGCTTCCTGTTTTTGTTCCCCAATATTTTTGAACCGTTGTGGGTGATCGAAGGCCTGGCCACGCACAAGGAAACCGACGTCGCGCGCGGAATCGGCCGTGGTCAAAGCACAATGTTTGAAATGATGATGCGCATGGAAGTAGAGCAGGGCATCAAGCCGGTGTCGCAGGTCAACCTGCCGATCACGACCTGGCCGTCGGGCGCAACGCGTTATTTATATGGCGTGTATTTTATGCGTTTTGTCGCCGAACGTTACGGCGAAGAAAAATTACAGGAATTCGTCGAGGAATACAGCGATAATCTTTTGCCATTTTTTATCAACAGCACTTTCAACCGGGTGTTCGGTAAAGATGTCACGCAAATGTGGCTCGAATATCAAACCTGGCTGGATGAAAAATTTCAGCCGCAAATCGCTGCACTCAAAGCCCAGGCAAGCCCCGCCGAAGCCATTGAAATAACGCGCAGTGGTTACGCCAACCAGCCGGTGCGGGTTAAAGGCGATACCCTGTACTACATCCGTAATGACGGCAGCCACCAGCCGGAGCTGGTCAGGCAGGATAGAAGCGGTAACGCTGAAGTACTGACTGAACTGCATTACGGGGCAGACTTCGATGTCAGCGATAATGGCGATATCATTATCAGCCAGCCAGAAGTGTGTAATAACCTCAACCTCTACAGCGATCTTTATAAGTTAGCTAACGGTGACCTGGAGCGTATTACGCACTGCGCACGATACCAGCGTGCTACCTGGAGCGCAGCAGGCGACAGCATATTTGCGGTTCATCATAGCGGCGGAAAACACGAATTGCATGAACTCGACAGCAGCGGTGTTTTTAAACGCAGCTTATGGGTTTCATCAAACGATGAGATACTGTCACAAATAGATGCCTCGCACGACGGCAAAAAACTCGTCACCGCAATCTGGCGAAAACAGTATGGCTGGAATATCGAATTGTTTGATCTCGCGACCCAAAGCTGGGAGCCGATAACACAAAACAGTGTTATACAGGCCTACCCGCAATATTCAGCAGACGGCAGCAGTATTTTTTACAGCAGTGAAGCAGACGGTGTATACAACCTGTACCGCTACGAGATTGAAACCGGGCAACATCATCAGCTCAGCCATTTGCTCGGTGGCGGGTTTCAGTCGAGCCAGGGCGCTGTTGGCGGGCCGTTGTATTACATCGGATATCGTGCACGTGGGACAGATGTGTTCAGGCTTGATAATGCCGATAAAACAGATCCAGTGAGTCAGGAGTTAACCACAGCATTAGATCCATTGCCGAATACAATGCAGCAATTCGAAAGCCGTGAGTATTCTCCATGGCAAAGCCTGCAACCGCGTTGGTGGTTTCCGGTGATCGGGGTAACAGAAGACCGCAGCGAATTCGGTTTTACCACCGCGGGCAATGATGCACTCGGCCTGCATAATTATGCGCTCACCGCAGCATATGATTTTGAAAATTCGGTACCGCTGGGTTCGATCGTGTACCAGTACAGTATTGATTTTGCGATTTCATTGTCGCGTGACAACAACCTGTTCCAGAACAGCAGCGGTCAGCTCGACCGCGTGCGCGCAGATGAGACCCTGCAATTTATATTTGTATTACCCGATCGAAGATTATTATCATCATCAGACTTTTTACTGGGCCTGTCATGGGAGCGTGACCGCGACGTTAAGTTACTCAATGGCGCAGCGCCTGCCGGCGAGTTCGATGACAACCTGTTTGGCCTTGCCTGGCTGTATAACAACGCGCGCCGCTATCCACTGTCTATTAGTCCGAATGATGGCCGCAGGCTTCGCCTGATTGCGGAAGACAGCGATATGTTCAACAGCGATTTCACCGGCCAGGTCTACACCCTCGACTGGCGTGAATACCTGCGCCTCGGCGGTGAACATGTAGTGTCGTTGCGCGTGTTGCAGGGCTGGGGCACAGACCAGCCGTCGCGTTTTCGCCTCGGCGGAGAAGATAACGGCATCAGCCTGAATCCGTTTTTTGAAACTTCCGGCGAAGGCCTGTTCTCACGCCGGGAATATGCGCTGCGCGGTTATGCAGAAGGCCTGCCGCAATTGCGCGGTCGGCGTGCGCAAATCCTCAGTGCCGAATATCGCTTTCCCATCCAGCGAGTCGAGCGCGGCATCATGGCACCACCAGTAGGACTGATGCAATGGTACGG
>JBATHJ010000090.1:0-8273 GCA_049666625.1 Gammaproteobacteria bacterium
GAACTCAGAGTTAAAAGACCGAAATAATAATTGTCCGCGAATAACGCAAATGACGCGAATAAGGCAAAAGCGTGAGTCCTGTCATCCTGAGCTGCTTTTGCGAAGGATCTTTGACCACCGAGGTAACAGATTCTTCGGCGTAAACAACACGCATCAGAATGACAGTTTTATAGTTTTTAACATTCGCGTTATTTGCGTTTTTCGCGGACTATTATTTAACTTTTTTAACTCTGTGTTCTCTGTGTTCTCTGTGACCTCTGTGGCTAATATTTTTTTATGTTTCAGGAACTGCGGTAGTTCGGCGCTTCCTTGGTGATGGTGACATCGTGCACATGGGATTCCTGCATGCCGGCACCGGAGATGCGCACAAAATGTGGCTTGCTGCGCATCTCGGCCATGTCGGCGCAACCCACATAACCCATGCTGGAACGCATGCCGCCCATCATCTGGTGAATAATCGCGCTCAACGGCCCCTTGTATGCCACCCGGCCTTCGATACCTTCGGGTACCAGCTTGTCGCTGCCTTCGGAGGAGTCCTGGAAATAACGGTCACTGGAACCCTGCTTCATCGCGCCCAGCGAACCCATGCCACGGTAAGACTTGTAGGAACGGCCCTGGTACAAAATCACTTCGCCCGGGGCTTCTTCGGTGCCGGCGAGCAGGCTGCCGACCATGATGCAGTAGGCACCGGCTGCAATTGCTTTTGCCATGTCACCTGAATAACGCACACCGCCATCGGCAATCAACGGCACACCGGTGCTGGCAAGTGCTTTCGCGACATTGCTGATGGCCGTGATCTGCGGCACACCGACACCGGCGATAATGCGTGTGGTACAGATAGAACCCGGGCCGATGCCCACCTTGACGCCATCGGCACCGGCCGCGACCAGTGCCAGCGCGGCATCACCGGTGGCGATATTGCCGCCGATGACCTGCACATTGTAATTTTTCTTGACCCACATGACGCGATCGAGCACTGCCTGCGAATGGCCGTGCGCGGTATCCACCACGATGACATCGACGCCGGCATTGACCAGCGCCTCGACGCGTTCTTCTGTGCCTTGACCGGTACCAACAGCCGCGCCAACGCGCAGACGGCCCTTGTCATCTTTGCAGGCACTGGGAAAGTCAGTGGATTTCTGGATGTCCTTCACCGTGATCATGCCGCGTAACTGGAACTTGTCATTGACTACCAGCACGCGTTCGATGCGGTGTTTGTGCAGCAGGCTCAGCACTTCTTCTTTTGAAGCGCCTTCCTTTACCGTCACCAGCTTATCTTTTGGCGTCATGATCGCCGACACCGGCTGATCGAGGCGGGTTTCAAAGCGCAGGTCGCGGCTGGTGACCAGGCCGACAAGATCTTCGCCCTGGGTGATCGGCACGCCTGATATCTGGTAATGCTTACGCAGTTCGAGGACTTCGCGAATGCTCATTTCCGGCGGCACCTGCACCGGGTCGGTAATCACACCGCTTTCGTATTTTTTTACCTGGCGAACATTATCGGCCTGCTCTGCCGCGGTCATGTTTTTGTGAATTATGCCGAGACCGCCTTCCTGCGCCAGTGCAATCGCGAGGCGAGATTCGGTCACCGTGTCCATCGCGGCAGATAACAGCGGAATGTTGATTTCGATATCGCGGGTCAGGCGGGTACGCAGGTCGACCGCTTTGGGCATGACCAGGGAATGCGCTGGAACCAGTAAAACATCATCAAATGTGAGGGCTTCCTCGATAATACGCATGGGGGTTCCTGCTGTGCCTTTGCTCGAATGGTAAAGGCGCCCAATTATAGGCTTATGCACAATGCGCGACAACAGACAACACGCATTGTTTATCAAAGCAGGCACGCTATTTTCACCTGTTGAATATTTTTCAGCAGAAATGTCGTTTCCGGGTCAGTACATAACCCTGGCCGCGGGCATTGTTGTATCATCCTGCTCATCATGGCCAGCACCCCAATGCGTAAAATTTTTAGCGTCAGCGAACTCAATCGTGATGTCGCTGCCCTGCTCGAACAGGAATTCGCCTGGATCTGGGTGGAAGCGGAAATCTCTAACCTCGCGCGCCCCGCCTCGGGCCATCTGTATTTCAGCCTGAAAGATGACAACGCACAGCTGCGATGCGCGATGTTCCGCAGCCGCAGTAACAGCGTCAGCTTCAAACCGGAAAACGGCCAGCAGGTGATGGTGCGCGGCAAGGTCAGCCTGTACCAGCCGCGCGGTGACTACCAGCTGATTGTGGATCGCATGGAAGCCGCCGGCGAAGGTGCGCTGCGTGCGCGCTTCGAAGCGCTGAAAAACCAGCTCGCCGCCGAGGGCCTGTTCGACGCCGGGCGCAAACGCCCGATACCCGCAATTCCCGTCTGCATCGGGGTGATCACCTCCAACACCGGCGCCGCGATCCGCGATGTGCTCAGCGTGATCGGTCGCCGTTTCCCGTCAGTGCCGGTGAAGCTGTTCCCGGTCCCGGTACAGGGCGACGCCGCCGCCCCTGCGATCTGCGCTGCGCTGCGGCTGGCCGAAGACATGGCCGAATGCGACGTGCTTCTGCTGGTGCGCGGCGGCGGTTCGCTGGAGGATTTATGGGCCTTCAATGAAGCATCGGTGGCGCGCGCCGTAGCCGCCTGCAAAATACCTGTGGTCAGCGGCGTCGGTCACGAAACTGATACCACCATTGCCGATTTTGTCGCTGACCTGCGCGCCGCCACACCGACCGCCGCCGCTGAAGCCGTGACCCCCGACAGGGCCGACTGGCAGCTCAAGCTGGTAGCCTATGCCCGGCGCCTGCAGCAACGGGCAGAAGCAGCGCAGAAACAGCGCCAGCAGGAACTGCGCTGGCTCAAAACCCGGCTCTGGCAGCAGCATCCAGTGGCCGTCCTGCAGGGCTACGGCCAGCGCCTCGACGAGTTTGAACAACGCCTGCTGCGCGGCTGGCGTCTGCGCTCACAACACTGGCTGCATCGCCAGCAGCATCTCGGCAGCCGCCTGCTGGCGGCGTCACCGCTGCACCGCCTGCAACAGGGCGAACAGCGCCTGCAGCTGCTGGTATCGCGTATGCAACACCGCTCACAGACAAAATTAGAAAAAAGCCGAGCCGGGCTGGAACGCCTCGCCAGCACACTCAACGCCATCAGCCCGCTGAATACCCTGGCGCGGGGTTATTCGATCACCTGTGACGAGAACGGCCACACAGTCACCGATGCAAAAAAAGTCGCCATCGACCGTCAGATCACCAGTCGACTGCATAAGGGCCGCCTGATCAGTAAAGTTATCAAGCACCTGGACGATTAAACTGAAGCAGCGTGCAAAAACCTGAAACTGTATTATTCTTATTCTTTGGCTTGCCAGCTTGCGTCTACAGGTCCTTTTATGATAAATAGTCGCGCTGTTTTTAAATCTCGGGTAATACTGGAGTTTATTTAATGCCTAGTACTAGTACTGCAAAACTGACTGAACATAGCTTCAAGCCCTATAAAGCCAAGAAAGGCGAAGAGTACATGAGTGATGCTCAGCTGGCACATTTCACCGAAATGCTCAAAGCCTGGAAAATTGATTTAATGGCAGAAGTCGACCGCACCGTGGGCCACATGAAAGACGAAGCTGCTAATTTTCCGGACCCGGCTGACCGCGCCACGCAGGAAGAAGAATTCAGCCTTGAACTCCGTGCCCGTGACCGCGAACGCAAACTCATCAAGAAAATCAACGAATCGCTCGACGCCATCAACAGCGGCGAATATGGCTACTGCGAAACCTGCGGTATAGAGATCGGCCTCAAACGCCTCGAAGCACGTCCCACTGCTACCCAGTGCATCGACTGCAAGAGCATGGACGAAATCAAGGAAAAACAGACCCGCGGCAAGTAAAGGCCTGCAGGTGGTTTAAAGAAAAAGCCGGAACTATTCCGGCTTTTTTTGCTTTCGGATTTAACAAAAATAAATAACAATTTGCCACAGAGGGCACAGAGAACACAGAGAACACAGAGTTAAAAGACCGAAATAATTATTGTCCGCGAAAAACGCAAATAACGCGAATGTAAAACAATAACATTGTCATTCTGATGCCTGTCTTTCAGGCAGAAGAATCTGAAGCCACCGCGAGTAAGCATCCTTCGCAAAAGCGGCTCGGGATGACGGCCCTTACGATAGTTGCTTTATTCGTGTTCATTTGCGAATAATACCCAAGCGAAACCGCAGAGGCGCAGAGGACGCGGAGAAACACACCAGGTAGGGCGGGCATTGCCCGCCAGCTGTGTTAACTACGCAGCGCATAACCACCAGCAAATGATGTCTGTCATTATATTCGCGAAGCAACCTGGTATTCTGTCGCGAGGTTTGTGGCGGGCAATGCCCGCCCTACCTGTTGTATTCTGTAACCTTCATGCGCTTTTCTCTGTGTACTCTGTGCCTCTGTGGTTTCGCCTTTAATGTTTATAATCAACCATCATGAATAACCAGAAATACATCGGGCGTTTTGCGCCTTCGCCTACCGGGCCGTTGCATTACGGCACGCTGGTGGCTGCGGTTGTGAGTTTTTTGCAGGCGCGTGCAAATCATGGCCGCTGGATCGTGCGCATCGAAGATGTCGACACCACGCGTTGCATCAAGAGCGCCGACACCCAGATACTCAACACGCTCGAAGCCTTCGGCATGCACTGGGACGGCGAAGTGATGTACCAGACCGAGCGTACCGATGCGTATGAACATGCGCTTGAACAACTTAAGCAGCGTGGACTGGTTTTTCCCTGTGTATGTTCGCGTAAACAGCTGGCAGAAAAAACCGGTGAATGGTCACCGGTGTATCCCGGCACCTGCAAACACGTTAGCGACTGGCCTGATAGCGACTACTCGGTGCGCATAAAAGTGCCGGATGAAATTATCTGTTTCAATGATGTTGTTTACGGTGCACAGCAACAGAATCTTGCACGCGAGGTCGGTGATTTTGTTATCAAGCGCCGCGACGGTTTATTTGCCTACCAGCTTGCCGTGGTGGTTGATGATGCGTTTCAAAATATTACTGAAGTCGTGCGTGGTACCGATTTGATTGATTCCACGCCAAGACAGATTTATCTGCAACGCTGCCTGGGTTATGCACAACCCGGTTACCTGCATTGTCCGCTGGCGATTGATAAGGCGGGCAATAAGCTCGGCAAATCTGCCGGTGCCGCGGCGATTAATGCGACGAGCCCGATTGAAACCCTTATCAGCATACTCTCGTTTCTGGGGCAGCCGATTCCACCCGAGTTCGCCGATGTGCCACTGGAACAGGCCTGGAAAATAATGTCAACACAATGGGATCCGGTTTTGATCCCGAAAAAAAACAGGGTGAGACCCGCTCATCCTGTTTGATGTCATGCGGTTTGCGCTTATCAGTGCGTGACCAGTTTCGGCAGCTTCTTCGCCTGTTCAACCCAGTCGTTCACCTCGCTTTCTGTTGGCAGTTTACGCACCAGTTTTTTCTCTGCATTGACTTCCGCCATTTTCGCCGCCAGGTTGTCCCCCTTGCGCTGCGCCAGTTCGGGCACGGAATCGATGCCGGCACATTCCAGGAGATCAGCGTACTGCGTGCTCACACCTTTGATGCGTGACAGGTCTGCACGGTTAACCCATTCAAGAATCATTTTTTCACTGATGCCGGATTTTTCGCAAATGGCTTTACGGCCTTTTTTATCACAGCATTGTTTCAAAAGGTTTTCCAGTGAAGTAATGCCTGCGGCGGTCAGCTTTTCGGCATACGAAGGACCAATGCCTTCGATGTCTACAAGTTTGGTCATTATTAGCTCCTGAGAAAATTTATTTTATTAGTAACGCTAATCAGTCAGCGCTTGTTCAATTGAATCATGCGAAGGTAACTGCATGGGGTTTTAACGTATTTAGCTGCAAAGTAAAAGCCTGACCTTAGTCAAGGACAGTAATTTCCGACTTGCGATAACCCATGATGTTTGCGGTATACTACACCGCCGGGTCGCAATATAAATACAATAACCCATATAACCCATTGATACCAAAGGATAATTACCGTGTCTGATACTGATATTAGTTCTGGTCTCACAGAAAACCGCCAGTTCCCGCCCCCTGCCGAATTCACTGCAAACGCACGCATAAAACCGGCTGATTTTGCGGCATTGAACCAGCAGGCTGAATCAGATTACGAAGGCTTCTGGGCCGAGCAGGCACGTAATTTTATTGACTGGCATAAACCATTTACCCAGGTGCTCGATGAATCGAAAGCGCCATATTTTAAATGGTTTGCCGATGGCGAGATGAACGTGTCTTACAACTGTATTGACCGCCATCTTGCAAAACACGCAAACAAAGACGCGATTATTTTCGAAGGTGAGAAAGGCGACATCCGCCATATTACCTATCAGCAGCTGCACGACGAAGTCTGCCAGTTTGCCAATGCACTAAAACAAAAGGGCATTAAAAAAGGCGACCGCGTTGTTATTTATATGCCAATGACACCGGAAGCCGTGATTGCCATGCAGGCATGTGCACGCATCGGCGCGATTCACTCGGTGGTATTCGGTGGTTTCTCAGCTGAGGCTTTACGTGACCGTATTAATGATGCCGGCGCCACCATGCTGGTGACTGCTGATGGCGGACACCGTGGTGGCAAAATCGTCGAACTCAAAGGCGCTGCAGACAAGGCGCTCGACACCGGCTGCCCCAGCATTAAAAACGTTATTGTGCTGAAACGTACCGGCCATGATATACAAATGCAGGACGGCCGCGACCACTGGTGGCACTCCGTGGTCGATTCACAGCCGACCAGTTGTGAACCTGAATGGGTGGATTCAGAGCATCCACTATTTTTACTCTACACCTCGGGCTCCACCGGCAAACCCAAGGGCATACAGCATTCAAGCGCTGGTTATTTGCTCAACGCGGTGATTACCAACCTGTGGGTGTTCGATTTAAATAACACCGACATCTTCTGGTGCACTGCTGATGTCGGCTGGATTACCGGGCATACCTATGTTGCCTACGGCCCGCTCGCGGCTGCCAGTACAATTGTTATTTACGAGGGCGCACCCAGCGTGCCTGACTTTGGCCGTTTCTGGAAAATTTGCGAAACCCACAAGGTCACCGTGTTTTACACCGCACCGACCGCGATCCGCGCCCTGATGAAAATGGGGGAAGAATTTCCAAATTCATACGATCTATCTTCGATTCGTCTGCTCGGCACCGTGGGTGAACCGATCAATCCTGAAGCATGGATGTGGTATCACCGGGTCATCGGTAAAGAACGTTGTCCAATAACGGATACCTGGTGGCAGACTGAAACCGGTGCCAACATGATCGCACCTATTCCCGGCGTCGTCAGCACTAAACCCGGTTCGTGCACCCTGCCCCTGCCCGGCATTATTGCTGATGTAGTGAATGAAGCAGGTGAATCCATTACCGAAGCCAACAAGGGCGGCTATCTCGTTATCAAAAAACCGTTCCCCTCGATGGTGCGTACCATATGGGGCGATGACGATCGTTACAGGGAAACCTATTTTCCAAAATTCGGCGGTAAATATTATCTCGCCGGTGATAGCGCTCGCAAAGATGAAGACGGTTATTACTGGATCATGGGCCGCATCGACGATGTCATCAATGTGTCAGGTCATCGCCTCGGCACCATGGAAGTCGAATCTGCACTGGTGGCGCATGAACGCGTCGCAGAAGCCGCGGTGGTTTCGCGCCCGCACGACATCAAGGGCGAAGCCATCGTCGCATTTGTAACCTGCAACGGCGAACGCCCTGTAGGTAAAGAAGCCGAACAAATGGTGAAAGTCCTGCGCGACTGGGTCGGGGTACAGATAGGTGCCATCGCCAAGCCGGATGATATCCGCTTTGCCGAGGGCCTGCCCAAGACCCGCTCCGGCAAAATCATGCGCCGCTTGCTGCGCACGATTGCGCGCGGTGAAGAGATTACTTCGGATACCTCGACGCTGGAAAACGAGAGCGTGGTGTTGCAGTTGCAGGGTAAGGCGTAGCCTTGATTCCGGTCTAGTGCCGGGAAACTAAAAGCTTGTCATCCTGAGCTGTTTTTACGAAGGATCTTGCTTTCAGCTGGAGTCACCTTCAGTGGTAGTGGGATCTATGAGGCGCGTCCATGCGCCTCACCCTTCGGGCCGCGTATACAACACGCGTTCAAATTCGATCCCATCGAATTTAGTCGCACCCACGGGCGAGTTACTTTTTCTCTGCAGCAAGCAAAAGTAACCAAAAAGTGCCGCCCCGAACAGCTTGCCCCATGTAATAAACACATGGGGTTCCCGAGCCGTGGCAC
>JBATHJ010000091.1:0-2119 GCA_049666625.1 Gammaproteobacteria bacterium
CTGTAATTCCAGGATTATAAGTCTTATGTCTGAGCATCCTCAGTTACCTGCATTGCAGTTAAAAAAACGCGAGGAACGCCGCCTGCGTGCCGGGCATCTGTGGGTGTACAGCAACGAAGTTGATACACAGAAAACACCGTTGAAAGATTTCGAGCCGGGGCAGGCAGCGCGCGTGCTCGCCAGTAACGGTGACTTGCTCGGCACCGGTTATGTCAATCCACAGTCGCTGATCTGTGCGCGCCTGCTCAACACGCTCAATTCAAAACCGGCGGATACCGCATTTCTAGAACAACGCATTCGAACTGCGCTTGCATTACGCGAGCGTGTTTACAGTGAACCGTATTACCGGATGGTCTATGCAGAAAGCGACCTGCTGCCAGGGCTGGTGGTGGACCGTTACAACGATGTGCTGGTGGTGCAGATCACCACCGCGGGGATGGATGTATTGCGCGACAGCATTATTGAAGCATTGAATGCGGTTGTCTCTCCCGCTGGAATACTGCTGCGCAACGACGGATCCATGCGCGCACTCGAAGGTCTGGATTCGTACGTTGAAAAAATCGGCAATGTGCCGGATGAACTGATTGTGGTTGAGGACGGTCTGCAATATAACGTGTCCATTGCACAAGGCCAGAAGACCGGCTGGTTTTATGACCAGCGCGATAATCGACGCAAACTTTCGCGTTATGTCAAAGACGCACGCGTGCTCGATGTGTTTTCATACGCGGGTGGCTGGGGGCTGCACGCGGCGAATTACGGCGCACGTGAGGTCGTCTGCGTTGATGCCTCAGAAGATGCGGTCAACCGCATTACTGCAAATGCGCAACTGAATAATTTTGCTGACCGGGTCAGCGCGCTGCAGGGCGATGCGTTTGACTGCCTGCGCGAACTTCGTGACAGCCAGCAGCGTTTCGATGTCATCGTGCTCGACCCACCCGCATTCATCAAGCGCCGCAAGGACGAAAAAGCCGGCCTGCAGGCCTACCGCCGCATTAACGAACTCGCCATGGGCCTGCTGGCAGACGACGGCATCCTGGTGTCGGCCTCGTGCTCGTTCCATCTCGAAGAATCCGCGTTACAAAAGGTGCTCACGCAATCCGCGCAGCATGCCAGAAAAAATCTGCAAATTCTCGAACGCGGCAGGCAGGGGGTGGACCACCCGGTGCATCCTGCGATGCCTGAAACTGAATATCTCAAGGCGCTGTTCTGTCGTTTGTATTCTGCCGGTTGATTTTGTGCGGAATCTAGCGCAGTTTACTGCAAAAAATTACACACTATTGTTCTCTAACGAACGGTAATAGCGTCAATAATTCATTATTTTTAGGCGGAGTTGTTGAGGCAGGATAATTTCAACAGCCCGGCAACCGACACTGCATCGGTGATTTCGCCATCCAGCACGCGCTGGATCGCCTCTTCAAGTGGCAGCTTTAGTATTCTCAAATCTTCGGTTTCGCCAAACTCGGTTTCGCCCGGGGTTAAATCGCGCGCGACATATACAATGCCGCGTTCGTCGGTGATCGAATTCGAGGTATGCAAATGCATCAGTTCCTGCCAGTGGTTTGCACTCAGCCCGGTTTCTTCTTTCAGTTCACGTTTTGCGGATTCGAGTGGGTCGAGATTTAACGGGCCGCCACCCATCGGGATTTCCCACGAGTAGCAATCCGGCACATAACGATACTGGCCGACCAGCCAGGTATTGTTGTGCTCGTCGAGCGGGATTATGCCGATGGCGATATTTTTGAAATGGATCTTGCCGTAATGCGACAGACCGCCGCCGGGATTAATCACGTCATCTTCGTCCAGCCGCATCCACGGATTGTCATAAAGGGTTTTGCTGGTTTTGAGCGTCCACGGGTTCGGCCAGGCTTTTAATTTTTTCATATCACGCTATTTCCTGTTCAGATCTGTCCAGTAGTTAGCTTGACATGTCATGACATGTCAACTATTCTGCTGGCATGGCTACTATCAAGATCAGTTCGAAAGTTGAGGAAGCTGTCTGGGATGATCTCAAGCAGCTCGCTAACGAGTCGCAGCGGAATATTTCCGGTGTTTTGACCGACGCTATACGCCAGTATTTGCAGCGCCACCGGGTTCGCCCTGTGGTGATGGATCACCTGCA
>JBATHJ010000092.1:0-3905 GCA_049666625.1 Gammaproteobacteria bacterium
AGAAAGTGGCGATCATGTTTTGTTAGATATATATCCAAATCCTGGACAAATTGAAATCATTTTTGAAAACCAATATGGTGGAAATACACAGTTAATTCCTTTATACCAGGTTAATCCAGAAGAAACAGACCAGCTATTTTAACTAAGCAACTTCTGATCAATTTATGACTTATTAAAGAGGCGTGCATCTAAATAAAGGTCGGAATAAAGGTGACAGAGAGATAACTTAGTATCCATGTCACGCAATTGATCATAATTTAATCCCTCCGTCACCTTTTCTGTGTTACTTCGCAATATTTTAAGCAAAACCATTATCAATTTCCTTAATGAGAGCCTCACATGCCTCAGCACACTCTTTGCACTCGATATGCTGGTCATGCTCGCGGCATTCCTTAGCGCATTCCTTACATACAGATTTACAAATCTTTGCGTACGCATTTACATGGTTTGAATTTGCCGCAAGCAGTTTTGAAAACCCTCCACAAATAGCATTCATTTCATTCACTTTTTTTGCGCATGCTGCAAGCTCGAGATCACCTTCATTCCAGGCAACGAGGCAATGAGAGATGCAACGGGTACCTTTATCAGTACAATTATTAACTGCATTAAGTACGTCAGGCTGTTGTGTTGAATGCTTACTGTGATCATGGCCCGGCATAGCAGCAAATGTATTCTCACTAAAAGCGAGTGCTGTAGCCGCAGCACCCAATCCAAATAATATATCTCGGCGACTGATATGAGCATCTTTTTCAATTGACGGTTTTACCTCATTCTTATTCATGCGCTTTCTCCTCGTTGATGTAATTTTCGACACAGTTGAATATATATTTAAATAAAGGTGACGGGGGAATATTTTGTAAGCATCACGCAATTGATGATTAGTTTAACCCCTTCGCCACCCTACCCGACCATTTCCGCGCTGAATTTTCTTAGAGCGGTGTTTCTCTATATAAACGTGCGTTTTAGCGAATAATTGAGCTCTTTCCAGCGATTAAAGGGGGCAGTGACAAACAAGAATTGTTTACTTTTACAACTGATTATCATTTGTCACCGACCCCTTATATTTCTGGTGCCCATTATTTATCAGCTTTTGGGTATATTAGAGAAACATGGGGAAGTCCAGTCCGACCCCGGTTTTCCGTTGAATGCGTCTGCAAATTTCACACTCTCTTCACACCTGTATTTTTATACTTGTTAGATTGATAAATATTGAAGCATAATGAAGATGAACATAAAACGATCAAACCCCGAAGCCAAGCGCCTGCTCTACATGATCTTTGGTGCACTGATACTTCAATTATCCACTGGATGCAGCCTTGTCGGCATCAACAACGTTGAGGAAGCCACCTACACGGTGGCAATCAAACAGGATAACTTTGAGCTTCGCGACTATGACCCCATGATCATCGTTGAGACCACGATTGATGATGACTTTGAGAACGCAGGCAGCCAGGCTTTCAGGCGTCTGTTTGCATACATCTCGGGAGATAATGTGGCGAACAGTGAAATTGCAATGACTGCACCCGTAATAGCCGACCCGGCAGGTACGAGTCCCGGCACAGACATTGCGATGACTGCACCCGTCCTTCAGGAGTACAGCATGGGTGGCTGGCGGTATGCGTTCGTTCTACCCGCAGATTTCACTCTTGAAACAGCCCCAAAACCGCTGGATGACAATGTCAAACTTGCAGCAGTCGCTGGAAAGAAAGTCGCCGTAATACAGTTTTCAGGTTTCTGGAGCGAAGAAAGCATGCAGGATAAAACTTCAGCGCTAAACGACTGGATTAGTGCTAACAATTTAACATCAACATCCGAGCCGCGCTGGGCCGGTTACAATCCGCCGTGGACGATACCGTTTCTGCGCCGTAACGAAGTGATGATTGATGTGCAGCAGGGCAAATAAAAAAACAACAAAACATGTGCATCTGCTGAATCAGCGAATCCTTTGCAACATCATCAGAATGTCAAATGTACAATGAAACGCTTAACTTTTGCAATTCTACTGTCCCTGTTTTTAGTCGCCTCGTGCTCGACAAACCCGAACTATGATCCGACAAAAGCCCATCATACTCCAGATGGCTTTCAAAACATCGACCACAAGGACGACAAAGGATTCCTGGCATTTATCAAGTGGCGCTGGCAAAGACTCTTTCAGGACAGACCTGGCGCCGATGACTACGATTTTACCATCGACAGAACACATCACGAATTTGTAAAAAACAATACAGAGCAAGCTACCCTGACATGGATTGGGCACGCAACTTTTCTCATCCAGTTTCACGGCCTGAACATACTTACCGATCCCCAGTTTTCCGAGCGCGCTTCGCCCGTAACCTGGGCCGGCCCGAAACGCGTGGTTGCGCCGGGTATGGCGATAGCTGATATGCCCGATATCGATGCGGTGATCATTTCACATGATCATTATGATTCCCTGGACGCGTCATCCGTTATCGCGCTGTCGAAACATAACAGCGAGCGAAAACTCACCTTTCTCGTGCCACTGGGCATGAAGACATGGTTTGACGAGCTCGATCTTAACCCGGTTAATGTTGTCGAACTCGACTGGTCACAAAACCACGAGATCAAGGGCGTCAGGTTCACCGCGGAACCGAGTCAACACTGGGGCAAACGCACACTGGCTGATGCCTACGAGCGTCTATGGGCTTCATGGGTCATAGAAGCGGGCGGTAATCGTATATTCTTTGCAGGCGACACCGGCTACGCAAATCACTTCAAGGATATCGGCAACAAGTATGGGCACTTTGATCTCGCACTGCTCCCTATTGGCGCATACGAACCAAGATGGTTTATGAGCGCCTACCACGTCAACCCGGATGAAGCCGTCAAGATACACATCGACGTTCGAGCCAGGCACTCAGTTGGCATGCATTGGGGCACATTCATACTAACTGACGAACCGCTCGATGAACCCCCGGGCAAGCTTGCCGAGGCATTAAGAAAATACGATATTCAAGAATCAGATTTTCAAGTCTACCAACATGGTGAAACACGGTTTCTGGATGACTTGCTTTAGAACCTCGCGATTGTATGAATGAAGGGACCAAATCCATTTAATTCTGGCCTCTTTAATTGATTTTTATTCTGATGGTAAATATTTCTCCAGCTCTTTATTAACCATCAATAATCTTCTTCTCGGCTCTTCACTGGTTTCCTGAAAGCGAACAGCTTCAAGAATATTTAAAATATAATACATGCCTTTATAAATAGCGATACAAACCGGGTCACTGGCTTTCAGCAGGTCATCACCATACCCCTGCCAAAACGCATCGGGCACACCATACAGAATCAAGGCCCAGTCACTGACCGGATCGCCCCAGAAAGCCCGCTCACAATCAAATACCGCCTTAAGATGAATATCAGAACCCACGCCATCGAAAATGACATTTCTGGGCCAGAGATCACCGTGTAGCAATTTAGGCGTTTTAACCTGATCCAGTGTTTGATGAAAATGTGCCAGGTAATGCTGATATACCTCTACTTCTTCACATAAAACATCGAGTCGTCGACAATCTTCAACCATGCCTGCAACATTATCAGCAATAAACTGAGACCAGCGAACAAAACCTTTGCAAGGCGCAGGATAACCAAACTGTTCGCCGCAACAACTGTGCATTTTCCTGGCAAACGCACCCAGTTGCTTCCACAGCAATGTGTTTTCTGCGTCAGAAAGCGAGGCGATGGCATCGTGCCAAAGCCTGCCCTGAATCAAGGGCTGCAAAAAGGCATCCCGGTCGCCTACTGTGAAAAATGACAGATACGCAGGAATCAACGGGCTGACTGATTGCAGTTGCCGAGAGATCGATCGTTCCCGCTGCATTAAATAGCGTTCATTGTAAAAGACATTGGCACCCCGCTCAGGCGCCACTTTCAAAATATAGGCATTG
>JBATHJ010000093.1:0-2977 GCA_049666625.1 Gammaproteobacteria bacterium
CAATGATGTCAGGGTAACCTGGGCGCCTTCACGTGAAGCAGTGATGGCAGAATCGTGCGCAACATAACCGCCGATAACCTGCTCAGGACGAACGTCCTCACCCATATCCTTGATTTTGCCGAGACGGCGGGCAACCGATACAACGTCGATCGAGGTATCACCACCACCAACGCAGACCACTTTCTCTGCAGTAACCTGCATGGAGCCCTTGTTGAATGCTTCAAGGAACGCAACACCGGATACACAGTTGGGCGCATCGGCATTTGGTACCGGCAGGGCGCGGCCTGATTTACAGCCGATGGCCCAGAGGATTGCATCGTATTCTTTTTCGAGGTCTGCAACAGCAACATCCGAACCCACGCGTGTGTTGAGTTTGATGTCGATGTGGCCCATGTCGACGATGCGCTGAATTTCGTTGTTCAGGTAATCGCGCGGCGTACGATAGCCAGGAATACCGTACTTGAACATGCCACCCAGTTCAGAGTGATCATCAAATACGGTTGAAGCGATGCCTTTGCGGCGCAGCTGGTATGCCGCGGCCAGGCCAGCAGGGCCACCGCCAACGATGGCGACTTTTTTACCAGTCATCGGCGCGCTGTTGTCGAACTTGTAGCCGTTGGAGAATGCGGTGTCACCAATGTACTGTTCGACCGCGTTGATACCAACGAAGTCTTCAACATTGTTACGGTTGCAACCGTCCTGGCAAGGCGCAGGACAAACACGACCCATCATAGAAGGGAAGGGGTTAGCATCGGTAGAACGACGGAACGCGTACTCGGACATGGCCACGCCTTCTGGCGGTTTTTCGATACCGCGAACGATATCCAGCCAGCCACGAATGTCCTCGCCCGAGGGGCAGCTGCCCTGGCAAGGTGGTGTGCGATGAACATAAGTAGGGCACTTGTGCGAAGTGTCTTCTTTAAAGATTTGCTTTGAATAGGATGTATCCCATTTGTAGTCACCATCTTTAAACTTTCTGAAGGTTAACTTCTCATTTACCATGTTTTCTTTCGAAGTGGCCATGCCATTCTCCTGTTGCTTCAACCGTAGTATGCGTTGTTGGTAATAATTTATGTGTTCGTAATTAATTCTCAGTGTTTATGCTGCTTCAGCATCATCGTCATCTTTGTCATCTGTCTCTTCACCCTGGCCTTCGAGGACAATGGCGTTGCTGACCAGCTGATGCACGCTGACAATCTGGTCCATGGTCATGCCGTAATAGGGCAGTACCTTGGTGAACTGTGATTTACAGATGGCGCATATTGCAGCCATGTGGGTCACGCCTTTGTCAGCGATGACGTTCTTTAA
The DNA here is from genome assembly GCA_049666625.1 of Gammaproteobacteria bacterium. Taxonomy (GTDB): domain Bacteria; phylum Pseudomonadota; class Gammaproteobacteria; order SZUA-229; family SZUA-229; genus JASBSR01. The sequence continues at coordinate 1,309 of JBATHJ010000093.1, forward strand.
TGATTCCATGCGCGGCAGTGCGCCCTTGATGCGCAGTTCCATCAGGTCATCGGTGAGCAGACCGCCGCCACCACCACAACAGAACGTGGCATCGTGGATCGTGTCGATAGACATATCTTCAAAATTGTTACACACCGCCTTGATGACTTCGCGTGGCGTGGTGAACTGGCTGCCGGGCTCTTTGCCAATACGTGATGCGCGCGCGATGTTGCATGAATCATGGAAAGTGACGGTCATGTCATCGTTTTGCGATTTGTCGATATTTAAAATGCCGCGATCCAGGCAATCCTTGGTGAATTCAAGTATGTGCTGTGGAATCGGGTAGTTCTGATCAAGGAAATCCCACGGACCGGCAAGTGTATTCAGGTGGTTGTAGGCAACGCGCCAGGCGTGGCCGCATTCGCCGAATATAATACGTTTAACGCCCAGTTCTTTCGCGGCATCACGAATACGCAGTGATACCTCGCGCATTTGTTCATAGCTGCCGATAAACAGGCCGAAGTTGGCAGCTTCAGACGCTTTTGAACTCAAGGTCCAGCTCACACCCGCAGCATGAAAAACTTTAGCGTAGCCCATCAGGCCATCGACGTGCGGTTCTGCAAAGAAATCTGCAGACGGCGTGACCAGCAAAATGTCTGCGCCTTTTTCGTCGAGCGGGAAACGCACCTTGACGCCGGTATCGTCTTCAACATCTTCTTCGAGGCCTTCCAGCGTATCGGCCAGTGCTTTCTCAGGAAGGCCAAGGTTGTTACCAATCTTGTGGACCTTGGCAATAATCTGGTTTGAATATTTCTGGCCTTTGCCGATGCGCGCAAGAATATCGCGTGCCGCCATGGTGACTTCAGCAGTATCGATACCGAAGGGGCAGAACACTGCGCAACGGCGACATTCTGAACATTGATGATAGTAACTGTACATTTCATCAACGACTTCAGGTGTCAGATCAACCGCACCCACCAGTTTGGGGAAGTACTTGCCGGCGAAGGTAAAGTAACGGCGATACACTTTGCGCAACAGGTCCTGGCGTGCAACCGGCATGTTTTTCGCATCGCCGGTGCCGAGGAAGTAATGGCACTTGTCAGTGCATGCGCCGCATTTCACACAGGTGTCCATGAACACCTGCAGCGAACGGTACTTGGCAAGTTTGTCTGTCAGTTCTTCTTTGAACTTGTCTTCCCAGCCGTCGATGAGTTCGCCATCACCCGGGAATCCCATGTCGCTCTGAAATTCCGCGTTCGACAGGAAGGGTGCGCTATGAGACATAACGCCTTCCATCACCGTCGGGATAACGGGGAATTCGTGGGTTTCTGGTATATCGAAATCAGCCATGTTTTTTAACCTTGTCGCACAGTACAGGTGGTAAATCTGTTAAGGGTCAATCTGTGTTATGAATTTCTGCCGTCTTTAGCTTCTATCGCAGCACCCCAGTCAGACAAATGACGCTTCTCGCGCGGGTTGTCAATCTGGTAACGCGTGGGTGCAAAGAACAGGCCGGGTGCATGCATCAACTTGCTGATCGGGAATATCACCGCCAGCGTCAACACCAGGGTCAGGTGCACCAGTAAAACTATATCGCTCGGCAGGTTCTGCCAGTCGAGCAGGAACAGGCCCATGATGAAGGCTTTCAGTTGCACGATATCGGTGTGCTCAACAAAACTCATCATCAGGC
>JBATHJ010000094.1:0-3450 GCA_049666625.1 Gammaproteobacteria bacterium
GGCCACAACTGTTGCGGTTTTATCCCCGTAACGATGGATCGCAGCGAGTGATCAACTTTCAGCTCACTATTACGCCGGCGCCGGCGGGGCGAGATGATCAACTGGACTTCGAGGGAAATCGAGTCACCCAGGTCTGGTTCGACAAGGAAACAGACCACTTCGACATTGAGGTGATGATGCAGGTCGAGACTTTACGACACAATGCTTTCGATTTCATGCTGGCGCCTGAAGCGGCGGTGTTACCGATTAAACATGTCGAAGATTTTATTTTTACACAGGGCTACCTGGAGCGCATTGAACCCGACGATACCGTTACCGCTTTTGCCAATCAACTCTGTGTCGCTGCCAGTAACGACACCCTGGGTTTTCTTAATTCACTGAACGAACAGTTGTTCGCCAACTTTAAGCATATCCATCGCGATAAAGGATCACCACAAAGTCCTGCCCATACCTTGCAGAGCCGTCACGGTGCATGCCGAGACCTGACCGTGTTATTCATTGATTGTTGCCGATCAGAAGGTATTGCCGCACGCTTCGCCAGCGGCTACCAGAAAGGCGACCTGCTAAGTGAACGCCGACATCTACATGCCTGGCCAGAAGTCTATTTGCCAGGCGCAGGCTGGCGCGGATTCGATCCCACACACGGCAAGGCTATAGCAGACACGCATGTGGTTATTGCCGCAGCAGCTCATGCAAGCGATACCATGCCAGTGACCGGGTCTTTAAACGGCGAAGGCGCGACAAGCACTCTAAATTACTCGCTTCAAATTCAAGTGTCTGGAGAATGATCGAGCAGATTAATTTTGCTCAGCGATAAACAATAAATCTGGCGAAACATGGGAATGGTTATTAAATAATCGCTACGTCCACTTTAAAGCTTGACCTCTATTAATTAAGTAGTGACACATCATTTACCATCTTTCTGCAAAAGCTTTTTCCCAGTCTGCTTTCCAGCTATCGGGGCAATTGCTACTTGTTAGCAAACAATTTGTGTCGATGGCCGGATAAAGCTCTGCATAGTTGGCTACCTGGCTACCATTAACCCGGACATTAATATGCTCGGGTTTTAATTCATCAATATTCTTCAGCCCACAGGCGGCGAGTAATTCGGTCAAATTTTCAACCGTCAAATTATGATAACTGGCGACACGTTTAGATTTATCTTCGATGTTTAATGCTTTGTAACGCGCCGGGTCCTGTGTGGTAATACCCGTCGGACATTTGTCACTGTTGCAGGTTCTGGACTGTATGCAGCCCAAAGCCAGCATCATTCCTCGAGCTGAATTTACCGTGTCTGCACCTAAAGCTAAAATACGGGCAAGGTGAAATGCGCTGTATACTTTACCTGATGCGATGATTCGGATGTTGTCACGCATGGCAATTCCTTTGAGCGCATTGTCAACAAAAATGACTGCATCTCGCAGCGGCGTGCCAACCGAGTTGGTCAGTTCGATTGGCGCCGCACCGGTTCCGCCTTCGCCACCGTCTACAGTAATAAAGTCAGGTGTTATACCTGTTGCTAACATGGCTTTGCAGATGCCAAGAAATTCACTGCGTTTACCCAGGCAGAGTTTGAAGCCAACCGGTTTACCCCCTGACAGTTCCCTTAATTGTGCCACAAATTCAAGCAGACCCGTTGGTGTAGTAAATGTAGAATGTGCCGCTGGGGAGACAACATCATGGCCCATCGGAACATGTCGTATTTCAGCTATTTCTCTGGTCAATTTAGCGGCGGGAAGGATGCCACCATGACTGGGTTTAGCGCCCTGTGATAATTTGATCTCAATCATTTTTACAACATCAAGCCGGGCTTTGTCGGTAAATTTTTGTTTATCGAAACCACCTTCACTATTACGGCAGCCAAAATATCCTGTACCAATCTGCCAGATGATGTCACCACCGTGCTCTAGATGATAAGGGCTTAATCCACCTTCACCGGTATTGTGTGCAAAATTACCGATTTTTGCACCTTTGTTAAGCGCTAGTATGGCGTGTTTACTTAATGCACCATAACTCATGGCAGAAATATTTAACGGCGAGGCAGAATAGGGTTGCGTGCAATCAGGGCCGCCAAAGTTTACGCGTGGATGTTTGTTTTCAATATGGGCTGGCTGCAAAGAGTGATTCATCCACTCATAACCGGAGCGGTAGACATCAAATAGTGTGCCAAACGGTCTCGTATCGCGTACTTTTTTTGCGCGTTGATATACCAGTGAACGAAACTCACGATTAATCGGAAGGCCATTGGTATCTGATTCCACAAAATATTGCTGGATTTCAGGGCGTATCGATTCAAACAAATATCGAAATGAGCCGATAACCGGATATAACCGCAAAATAGTGTGACGGGTCTGTAACATCTGATATACACCCAGTAATATCACCGGGACAACGACAATGAAACCCCAGTAAAAAGCAGGCCAGTAAACAGCCAGAACTGCTAGTAGTAACGAGATGGAAATGGAAAGAAAAATAAAACCCTGTCGTACTGACATTGCGCGCTCCTGTTTATAACAATTAACGGGGTCAGGCTTTGCGTTTTTCATCCGTTTCGAATGCTCTCACTGCCCTACTAACTGCGTGAAATGCAAGGCCTGACACTGTGCATGGCCACCTATTATCAACTACAACCGTAGTAAAAACCTTAATAATAAGGGCCGGAGTGATTTAATTATGTCCAGCGGGTTAAAAACAAATCACTTTGAAGCACCCCACTTTTAATATATTAGAGAAAACTATGATCTGACCCCACTTTTAATTTATTATTCGATCTCTACGCTATAGTTCGCGTCATATTTACAATCACCGATGAGGGTAATATCTTGGCATCTAATAAAGCACGCGCCTACTTTGCACTGAGTGGATATCATTTCAATCCAGATGACATTACTAGCCTGCTGGGCATAGAACCTACCTCAGTCAATGCTGCCGGTGCACACAGTGGCCTGGACAAGCCCGTGATCAGTTCATGGGAGTTATCGACAGAGACGGTCACTGATGATGTGGACGTTTATAAATTGACGGACGGCCTCCTCAAACAGATAGAACCTGCAAAGGAAAAAATCCTGCAGGTGATTAAAAGCCACAATTTATCGCCCAGGCTCGGCGTGGTCCTGGTGTTATCGATTGATAAAGATGAGACCTGCCCGGATGTGGGCTTCGGCGGCCGAACAACCCGCTTCATGGCAGATATTGGCGCTTTTATTAACGTGGATTACAAGCTGTCTGAGCGCGTTTAAGCTCGGATCTTCTGATTAAGTCTTGAGCGAAAATGATTGAGATTCAAAATGTACAAATTCTAGTCGCGGATCGCACGTAATAACCAGCTATTGCGAAGATTCGCAACGAAGAAGCTGGATATTTTGGGCTCAAGATTTTCGTTCATGCCTTAATCAGAGGTTCCCAGAGTTTCAGCATGGCATTCCAGCTCTGTCACACTTCAGACATAAG
>JBATHJ010000095.1:0-2031 GCA_049666625.1 Gammaproteobacteria bacterium
ACCCTTCATCGGGCAGTGAATCGGCAAAATACTGCGCGACACTTCGTAGCGCTTGTCCTGGTTGGGCGTTTCCAGGTCTGTCTGTATCGCGGTGTGTGGATTAGGCATATATTCTTCCTGTCAGGAAATTAAGTAAGTGTCCGCAAAAAACGCAAATGAACGCGAAAAAAACTGATTATAAGAGTACAACTTGCACTGAACATAAGCATTTCTTGACTGGTTCACATTTGGCTGATTGTTTTTGAATACACATTTGCGTTATTTGCGTTATTCGCGGACAAAAGCTTTATTCATTCACCAGCGTGAGCCAGTCTTTGTGCATATCCAGTCGGCCGTGGACCAGGTCGAAATACATGGTCTGTAGTTTTTCCGTGACCGGGCCGCGACCGCCGTTGCCGATCTTGCGGTTATCGACTTCACGAATCGGCGTCACTTCTGCCGCGGTGCCGGTAAAGAACACTTCGTCGGCGATATACACTTCGTCACGCGTGATGCGTTTTTCGCGCACTTCGATGCCGACTTTGTTGGCCAGCGCGAACAGTGTATTGCGCGTTATGCCATTGAGCGCTGATGTCAGGTCCGGTGTATAGATCACATTGTTCTTCACCAGGAAAATATTTTCGCCACTGCCTTCGGCGACATAGCCTTCGTTATCGAGCAGCATGGCTTCGTCATAACCGTCGGTCATGGCTTCGCGCAGCGCCAGCATGGAATTAATGTAATGGCCATTGGCCTTTGCCTTGCACATGCTGATGTTGACATGATGGCGGGTATACGAAGAGGTGCGTATACGTATGCCTTTCTCCAGGTTTTCCTTGCCGAGATATGAACCCCACTCCCACGCAGCCACAATCACATGCACCTGCAGGTTGTCTGCACGCAGGCCCATGCCTTCGGCGCCGTAAAAAAACATCGGCCGGATATAGGCAGATTCGAGCTTGTTTTCACGCACCGCCAGCTTGTGTGCTTCGTTAATGGTGGCCTTGTCGAACGGCACCGGCATTTGCATGATGTGCGCAGAATCAAACAGGCGATCGGTGTGCGCCTGCAAACGGAATATCGCAGTGCCCTGGTCGGCCTTGTACGCGCGCACACCTTCGAATACGCCCATGCCGTAATGCAGGGTGTGAGTGAGCACATGGACTTTGGCTTCACGCCACGGTACCAGCTCACCATCAAACCAGATAACGCCGTCACGATCGGCCATGGTTTGCATAACAATCTCCCGAAATTAATTTTGAAGCTCTGAGCGCCTTGGCAGCCTGACAGAGCGGGTCTGTTTAAAAATACATTTCTACCATGATTAAACCCATGGCGGTGTTTTCAATCTGCCGGGCCATCAAAAAAAATGCCTCACTGCGCCGGCTTTGCCCCGGCAAACAGGCGCTGCCAGATGGCGCTGACCTGCTCCCTGTGCTGTTCAATACTGGCCGTCTCTTCGGCCGATAGTTCAATCTGCAATGCGCGCTGGTTGAGCTGATGTCGATACAGCTTGTAGGCGACCTGCATAGATTCAACTTCGTCCGACTGCAACCAGCCGATGTTTGCCAGGCCATCCAGCAACACCAGGGTCGACGTGCTCTGCAGCAATGCGCCGTGCTGCGCTGCATTCAGTAGTACCCCGGCCTGGGTAATAAATTCGATGTCGACAATGCCGCCCGCGTCCTGCTTCAGATTGACATCCTGGCTGCCCTTGCTGCCCAGGTGTTCGCGCATTTTCGCGCGCATTTCGGCGACAGCACTGAACAGTTCACCGGGCTCATAGCCTCGCGACAGCACGGAATGGCGGATTCTATCAAATTCCTCGCGCACGTGGTCATCTCCCGCGACCACGCGCGCGCGAATCAGCGCCTGGTGTTCCCAGGTCCAGGCCTTGTTGTACTGGTAGTCCTCGAACCCGGTGAGACTGCTGACCATCAGGCCGGCGCGGCCGTCGGGGCGCAGCCGGGTATCGGTTTCATAGAGCATCCCGGCATAGGTGCGGGTGCCGAGGATATGCAGCGCGCGCTGCGCCACGCGGGCGAAGAAATT
>JBATHJ010000096.1:0-4205 GCA_049666625.1 Gammaproteobacteria bacterium
GGCTTCATGTTCGCACCCATGCATCACAGCGCGATGAAACACGCCATCGGCCCGCGCCGTGAAATGGCGGTACGCACAATTTTTAATGTGCTTGGGCCGCTGACCAATCCCGCCGGCGCACCCAACCAGGTGCTGGGTGTGTTCAGTAATGACTGGGTCAAACCACTGGCGGAAGTTTTGAAACAGCTTGGCAGTGAGCAGGTACTGGTAGTGCATGCCGAGGATGGACTGGATGAAATCAGCATCGCGGGAGTGACACATATCGCCGAACTTGTTGACGGCGAGATTAAAACCTATGACGTCAGTCCCGAGGATTTCGGCATGGAAGTTGTGAGTCTCGACCAGGTACGGGCGCAGGACGCCGCTGACAGTCTCGCCATTATCAGGCGCGTGTTTGCCAATGAAGCCGGCCCCGCCAGGGACATCGTGTGTCTGAATGCGGGCGCGGCAATCTATGCTGCCGGGCTGACAGCCACGCTGGCAGAAGGCGTGGCGCGCGCCGCCGAAGTTATTGCCAGTGGTGAGGCGGCGGCAAAACTGCAGGCGCTGGTCGAGAAAAGCCAGCAACAATGAATAAGCCGACGACCGATATTTTGCAAACCATCCTGGCGCGCAAACGCGAGGAGGTCACTGCGCGGGTTAAACAGGTTTCGCTCGATGAGATCATCGCGCGCGCACAACAGGCCCAGCCGGTTCGCGGGTTTTTTAATGCGATTGAAAGTCGTGCTGCCAATCAACTGCCTGCGGTCATCGCCGAGATTAAAAAAGCCTCACCCAGCAAAGGGTTGTTGCGTGAAAATTTTGACCCGGTGGCGATTGCAAAATCGTATGCCGCTAACGGCGCCACCTGTTTGTCTGTGTTGACTGACACTGATTTTTTCCAGGGTAGTGATGCGTACCTGATACAGGCGCGCGCCGCCTGCTCGCTGCCAGTGCTTCGCAAGGACTTCATGATTGATCCGTACCAGGTCTATGAAGCCCGCGCGATGGGCGCCGACTGTATCTTGTTAATTGTCGCTGCACTTGATGATGCTATGTTAGCCGAGCTACTCGAACTTGCGCAGCAACTGGGTATGGATGCACTGGTTGAAGTACATGATGAAGCTGAACTTGAACGTGCACTAGCAAGTGGCGCAACTCTAATAGGCATCAATAATCGCAGTTTGCACACGTTCGAAACTTCGCTGCAGACAACGCTGTCGATGCTCGACCAGGTCCCGGAAGATCGCCTGCTGGTAACGGAAAGCGGTATTCATACACCCGAGGATGTCAGGTTAATGATAGATAACGGCGTTTATGCGTTTCTGGTTGGCGAGGCCTTTATGCGCGCAGAAGACCCGGGCAGCAAGCTTGCACAATTGTTTGGTGAAGCAGTCAGGCGGTATTGAGTTTTTAAAAACTCAGCGATGAAGCAGGAATTTCTGTGCGAGCTGAACCGGCAGGTTTTTAACTTATCGCGTGCCAAACACAACGATGGTCTTGCCGTGCGCCGTGATCAATGAATCCTCTTCCAGCTCTTTCAGCACGCGCCCGGCCATCTCGCGCGAGCAGCCAACCATTTTTGCAATGTCCTGACGTGTCACCTTGATTTGCATGCCATCGGGATGGGTCATCGCATCGGGTTCTGTGCATAGTTCCAGCAGGCAATGCGCAATCCGGCCCTTAACATCGAGGAATACCAGGTCGCGCACTTTCTGGCTGGTGCGTTTCAGGCGGTCAAAAATCTGGCCAGTGAGCAGAAACATCACGGTAGGGTCTTCGGGAACCAGCTGCTTGAATTTCTGGTAACTGATATGCGCGATCACGCAGTTGGCGCGTGCGATCACCCACGCAGTGCGCTTGCCTTCTTCGCCGGAATCCAGGTTGAACAGCCCGGCTTCACCAAAAAAGTCACCCTGGTTGAGGTGTGCGAGGATAATTTCGTCACCGGTTTCATTTTCAGCCTGTACATTGGCCGAGCCTTCGATGATGTAATACAGGCTGTCAGATGCGTCGCCTTCGTGGATAATGACCTGCTTCGCGTTATAGTTTTTGCGATGCGAATTTTTCAGCAGATTTTCCAGTGATGGATTCAGTTTGGGAATTTCACGAATAATATTCATGGGTGTCCTGCCTGATTTCTTGGCCTGTCCTCGTGGATAAAGGGCATAATACACAACTCGTTAAACTGACACCATGCTTAATTAGGTGGTGTACTACCCATGGCTTGCGAGGGGCAGATGAAAGCAACAGTAAAATGGCTGGATAATATGTCGTTTGTCGGAGAATCCGGCAGCGGACATTCGGTAGTAATGGACGGTCCGCCTGAAGCGGGTGGCCGTAATATGGGCGTACGCCCAATGGAAATGGTATTGCTGGGCATGGGCGGCTGCACTGCATTTGATGTGGTGATGATATTGAAACGCTCGCGCCAGGATATCGTCGATTGTCATGTCGAGCTCGAAGCCGAGCGCGCCGCAGAAGTGCCCAGGGTATTCACCAAAATCCACGTGCATTACATTATCAAGGGCCGCCAGTTAAACGAAAAGCAGGTGGAACGCGCAGTCAACCTGACGGCAGAAAAATACTGTTCGGTCTCTATCATGCTGGCTGCAGTCGCCAAGGTGACGCACGATTATGAAATAGTGGATGTTTGAACGAATGTCTAATTCCACAATGCAGTCATTTGATACGCTGCAACAGCAGTACTACCACGCCTGGCTTCGGTTTCACCCGGAAGCAGCGGTGGATATCGGTATCGCCGATTACGCCGGCAAGCTACGGCCCTATAGCAGTGACGATATCGGTGCCCTGATTGCGCTGAACAATAAAATGCTGTCCGCACTGGGCGAGATCAATAGCGGCGAACTTGCGGCTGCGCAGAAGATCGATTTCCAGCTCACTGTCGGAGCTGTCGAGCTTGAGCTGCACGACATCGAGGAGCAGGACTGGCGGCTGCGCAATCCGCTGCAGTATTTGCCAGTCGATGCGCTCTACCAGTTGCTGATCCGTCCCATAGAGGGTGTGCACGAGGCGCTTAAACACCGGCTGCAGGCAATACCGGACCATTTGCGCGGTGCCAAGTTAATGCTCTCGCAGGCGCCCGAACAGGTGGTGCCGGTATGGCTGGAAGCAGCGATAGCGCAATCCCAGGCCGGCGCCGGGTTTGTACGAAACATGGGCCGTCACCCCCTGGTCACCCATAAGTTTACCAACCCTGCGCGCCTGCAACCGTATTTCGACGAAGCTGCGCATGCGCTCGAAGATTTTGCGCGCTTTCTTGAAAAGGGTATTGGCCGACATGCGCAGGGGAATTTTGCCTGCGGCATTGAGCGCTTCGAACGGCGTTTGCTGAAACAGCATTTTCTCGATGTGAGTGCGGCGCAGGTGCTCGCTTTAGGTGAGCGCCTGCTGGCTGACACCCGCCAGCAGTTACTGGCGCAAACCCGAACCATGCAGGGAGATGAAGACGTGCAGGGCCTGCTCGCAAAAATTCAGCAACAGACACCGGCGTCGGCAACGCTGCGGGACCATTATCGCACTCGTATGCGCGATAGCCTGCAGTGGCTGAAAAAGGCCAAACTGGTCGATATACCCGCAAAACAGTCGCTCAAGGTGCAACAAACGCCGGCCTTCATGCGCCCGCTGATTCCATTTGCTGCGTATCAGCCGCCGATGCCGGGCGATGCCGAACAGCACGGCTGGTACTACGTGAGCATCGATGAGCATGCGCAGCTGCACCCCGAGCAGAATATTTTCAGCATCGACCTGAGCTGTGCGCACGAGGCTTTTCCGGGGCATCATCTGCAGTTTGTCACCGCCAATCAACAGTCGAACGCCAGTCCGGCGCGGCTGTTACACACCTCGGCCAGCCTGATTGAAGGCTGGGCGCTGTACAGTGAAGACCTGGCGATCGAGCAGGGCATGCTGGACAAGGATGAGCATCGCTTCATGTTGCTGCGCGATCGCATGTGGTGCGCCTTGCGGGTGCTCGTGGACGTCGGTATCCAGACTGGCCAGATGACGCTGGAGCAGGCCGCCGCGCGCATGGTCAATGAACTCGGATTTGATAAAAATCAGGCGCAAAGCGAGCTGGGCTGGTATAGTTCGGCGCCCACGGTGCCGTTGTGTTACGCCACCGGGCGAGAGCTCATACTGCAGCTGCGCGAGCATTGTGTCGGCCAAAAGAGTATGGCGCTGGATGCATTTCATAATAAAATTCTGGC
>JBATHJ010000097.1:0-5208 GCA_049666625.1 Gammaproteobacteria bacterium
GACTGGAATTTTTCCCAGCCCAGAGGTTCTGCGTCGGGGTGGCTTTGGGTTTTTTGAACGGGGGACAACACTGCGAAGTCTGCGTTTAATTTTTCTGCTTTGCGTAAATCTTCTGGCGTGTGGCAGGACGCTGAAAAAAGATAACACTCGGGTCGCTTTTCCAGTTGCTGCAAGCGGCTGCTGTCGGCGTGTATGTTTTTGCAGGCACTGAGTGCGCTTATTTTATCTGGGACATTTAACAATAACGTTACATTGGCTTTATGACATTGCGCTTCTGCGGCATGTACTATTTGTTCTGCCAGTTGCGCATTGGTTTGCAACCAGTCGGGCTTCAGGCGCAGCTGCACCAGTCGAATGCCGTTGTTGATGGCGCTTGATAAACGTTGTACGAAGTCGTCCAGTGAATCGAACGCGCCTGTTATGAGGTAACGCTCGGGCAGTTGTAATGCTCGGATGATGGGTACATCGGCTGCGGGGAATTCGTCCGGGTTAAGGCTATGTACATTTTCCCAGCGTACATCCTGGCCTTCGCGGCCGTGTGGTTCGCCGCTGTATTGATCGATTTTCCAGACATCGAGTAACACCGATTTATCGTGGTAGTCATGATGCACGCGGATCAGCGGGCGTGAATGCGTTATATGAATACCAGTTTCTTCCTGCAACTCGCGAAGCAAGGCCTGCTGAATATTTTCATCGGCTTCGACTTTGCCGCCGGGGAACTCCCACAATCCACCCTGGTGTGAATTGAGATGCCGCCGGCTGATGAAGACTTCGTTGTTAGCATTGACGATTGCAGCAACAGCGACGTGAATCGTATTGGCTTGCATGCTATTGATCAGGTGCGGTATTCGGCATTAATGCGCACGTAGTCGTGCGACAGGTCCGTGGTCCAGATGACAGCATCTGCGCCACCGCGTTTGAGTTGCAGATTGATGCTGATGTCCTGCTGGTGCATGATTTTCTGCCCCAGTGCTTCGGTATACGCTGCATCGCGTTGCCCGGCTTTGACTATGCAGACATCATCGAGATAGATATCGACTTTATCGACGTCGAGATTTTCAATCCCGGCGCGGCCGACCGCAGCGAGTATGCGCCCCCAGTTGGGATCACTGGCGAAGAACGCGGTTTTTACCAGCGGTGAATGCGCGATGGTATACGCGACCTGGCGTGCTTCTTCGATGGTGGCCGCCGATTGCACATTGACCGTAATGAACTTGGTGGCGCCTTCGCCATCGCGCACGATCTGTTGTGCGAGCGCGATACACACGGCGTCAAGCGCCTCGGCAAACGTGCCACCGGCAATACTGTCGGCAGTGATCAGCTTATTGCCGGCTTTGCCGGTGGCGGCGAGTATGCAGGCATCGTTGGTCGAGGTATCACCGTCGACGGTGATGGCATTGAAACTTTTATTGACCGCGGCGTTTAGCGCGCTTTGCAGGTAAGCCGCATCAATTTTTGCATCAGTGAAAACATAGGCGAGCATGGTGGCCATGTTGGGGCAGATCATGCCCGAACCCTTGGCGAAACCGCTGAGGGAGATGGTTTTACCATCGAGCTGAAACTGTTTTGTCGCGGTTTTTGCGATGGTGTCGGTGGTCATGATGCCGGCGGCGGACTGCATCCAGGCATCGCTCGATAACTTTTCTGCCGCCGCCGAAATACCGCTGTGCAATTTCTCCATCGGCAGCGGTTCACCAATCACGCCGGTTGAAAACGGCAGCACTTCACTGCTGTTGCAACCGAGTTCTGCGGCGACCCAGTCACACGATTGCGTAGCATCGGCCAAACCCTGTTTACCGGTGCCGGCATTGGCATTGCCGGCATTGATCAGCAAGGCGCGCGGTGGTGTGGACTGCAAATGTTCCCTGGCGACAACTACGGGGGCGGCACAAAATGCATTGGTGGTGAATACCGCGGCGCAGGCGCTGCCTTCAGCGAGGCTTATCAGGACGATATCGTCCTTGCCGTTCTTGCGGATTCCGCAGGCAGTACTCGCCAGCTGAACACCGTCAACGGGAATGAGTTTTTCGGGTTGTGAAAGTCCGACAGCCACGGCACACCTGGGTCGAGAGATTAACGGATCAGCTCAATTTACCATGACACTGTTTGTATTTCTTGCCTGACCCGCAATAGCAGGGATCATTGCGGCCGAGTTTTTTGTCTGTGCGCACATACGGCTGCTGCGCGGGCTGTGCGCCCTGGTCTGCACCCGCAGGTGCTGCCTCTCCCTCGCTGAGACCGCCCGCATCGGCATGCTGATAAGACACGTCCTGCGGTTGCTGCCTGCCCTGTTCTTCAAGTTTTTCGACTTCTTCAGGCGCCTTGATCTCAACCTTGGAGAGCAGGCCGATGGCTTCGTACTTGATGCGCTCGAGCATCTCGGAAAACATTTCGAAAGCTTCGCGCTTGTATTCCTGTTTCGGATTTTTCTGTGCGTAGCCGCGCAGGCCGATACTCTGGCGCAGATAATCCATCGCGGCGAGGTGCTCTTTCCACAGCCTGTCGAGCACATTCAACAGAATAAATTTTTCATAGTTGCGCATAGACTCGGCGCCAACTATGGCCTCCTTGGCCTGGTAATCTTCTGTCAGGGTGTCGAAAATTTTCTGTTGCAGACCTTCCGCGGTGAGATCGTGGTCTTTTTCCAGCCACTGCGCCAGCGGCATCTGGCTACCGAGTTCGTTGTACAGGGTTTCTTCGAGGCCGCTGATGTTCCATTGCTCGTCGAGACTGCCGGGTGCGACGTATTCATTGAATATACTGTGAACCACATCTTCGCGGATGTTCTTCACCACTTCGGACAGATCTGTGGCAGCCATCATTTCGTTACGTTGCGAATAAATCACCTTGCGCTGATCATTGGCGACATCATCATATTCGAGCAGCTGCTTACGTATGTCGTAGTTATGGCCTTCCACCTTGCGCTGTGCGTTTTCAATCGCACGGTTGACCCAGGGATGTTCGATCGCTTCACCGCGCTGCATGCCGAGTTTTTTCATCAAGGCACCGACACGGTCCGAGGCGAATATGCGCATCAGGTCGTCCTGCAGTGACAGGTAAAAACGGCTGGAGCCAGGATCGCCCTGGCGACCTGAACGGCCGCGCAACTGGTTATCGATACGGCGTGACTCGTGGCGCTCACTGCCGATCACATGCAGGCCGCCGGAATCGAGTACCTGCTGGTGACGTGTTTTCCAGTCTTTGCGGATGCGTGCTAATTCGACTTCGTCTGCATCAGGCTTTGCGGCCAGTTCTGCATCGAGGTTGCCGCCGAGCACGATGTCAGTACCGCGGCCCGCCATATTGGTGGCGATGGTGACGGCACCCGGGCTTCCTGCCTGTTGAACTACCTGGGCTTCGTTCTCATGTTGCTTGGCATTGAGCACGTTATGCTTGATTTTGGCCTTGTCGAGCATGGCCGACAGCTTTTCGGACACTTCGATCGACGCGGTACCCACCAGCACCGGCTGCTTGCGCTCGACACAATCGCGAATGTCTTCTATCACGGCTTCGAACTTTTCGTCGGGCGTGAGGTAAACCAGGTCGGCGTGGTCAGCGCGAATCATGTCTTTATTAGTTGGAATAACCACGACTTCAAGATTGTAGATTTGCAGCAACTCGGTGGCTTCGGTGTCGGCGGTACCGGTCATGCCTGATAGCTTGTTATACAGGCGGAAATAATTCTGGAAGGTGATCGAGGCGAGTGTCTGGTTTTCTTTTTGTATACTCACCCCTTCCTTGGCTTCGACGGCCTGGTGCAGGCCTTCCGACCAGCGCCGGCCCGGCATGGTACGCCCGGTGAATTCGTCGACAATAACTATCTGGTCATTCTGCACGATGTAATGCACGTCACGCTGGAACAGCGCTAAGGCACGTAAGGCAGCGTTGAGGTAATGCACCAGGTTAATATTGGTGGCGCTGTAAAGATTATCTTCCGGTGTCAGAATGCCTTCTTCAACCAGTATTTCTTCGACTCGCTGATGACCCTGCTCAGTGATATGTACTGAGCGGTGTTTCTCATCGATGGAATAATCGCCTTCTTCAGCTTCTTCCTTGTTTTCACGGTGTTGGCCGCGTGCGAGTTTTTTAACGATATCGCGAAACTGCAAATGCATGTCGGTGTTATCACCGACAGATCCGGAAATAATCAGCGGTGTTCTGGCTTCATCGATCAGGATCGAGTCGACTTCATCGACCACGGCGAAGTTGAGTTCACGCTGGACTTTTTCATCTGCAGTGAACGCCATGTTGTCACGCAGGTAATCAAAACCGAATTCGTTATTGGTGCCGTAGGTTATGTCAGCTGCGTAGGCCTGCTTTTTGTCGAGATGATCCATGCCACCAACACTGACACCGGTGGTCATGCCGAGGAAGCCGTAGAGCTTGCCCATCCATTCAGCGTCGCGCTGCGCGAGGTAGTCATTGACCGTAATCACGTGCACGCCGTTGCCCGGCAATGCATTGAGATACACCGCCAGTGTTGCCACCAGGGTTTTACCTTCACCGGTACGCATCTCTGCGATCTTGCCGCTGTGCAGGACCATGCCACCGATCAGCTGGACATCGAAATGGCGCATGCCGAGCACACGCTTGCTGGCTTCACGCACGGTGGCAAAGGCCTCGGGCAGTAAATTATCCAGCATCTCGCCGTCCTGCAGGCGCTGTCTGAATTCGCGGGTTTTGGCAGCCAGTGCCTGGTCGTCGAGCGCCTGGAGCTCAGGCTCGAGCTGATTGATTTTATTGACGGTTTTCTGGTGGGACTTAACCAGCCGGTCGTTACGGCTACCGATAATCTTGCGTACAAGCTTTGTAATCATTTCGTAAAAGGATCTTGAATGGTGTTGTGCCGATACTCAATGTAACGGCACAGAAAGTGGGTATTATGCCCGAGAACCCTCAGCCGGTCATAATAATCTGGGGATTAATGCCAGGGATTCAACTATTCGCGTGCACAAATTTTGCAGGATCAATCTGGTGGTCGTTTTTCAGAACTTCGAAATGCACATGCGGGCCGGTGGAACGACCGGTTGAGCCCATTAATGAAATCGCCTGGCCTTTTTCGACTGCATCGCCGACTTCGACCAGGATATCTTCGTTGTGGCCATAGCGCGTGGTGAGGCCATTGCCATGATTAATTTCAACCAGGTTGCCGTAGCCATAACGCGGCCCCGACCAGGTCACCACGCCATTGGCAACCGCGATGACTTC
>JBATHJ010000098.1:0-15796 GCA_049666625.1 Gammaproteobacteria bacterium
GCGCAATCCCTGTATCAAACTGGCATGTTCAGCAGCAGAGCCGGCACGACATCATGTCGCTGTTATAGAATATTCCGCCGACATACTATAACGTCCGCCGGGCGCAACGCTAACCACATCCGGGCCGGCGTTGGTGGTTTCTACGCACAGCATACGTTTGTAATCCTCATCACCCAGGTCGGCCATGCCGGCGGCGATTTTTTTCCAGGGGTTCCATACCACCGCGCTGTGACTGCCTTCTGACTCGATATGAATTTTTCTGCCCAGCTCAACATCATTAATCACCAGGCGGTTGTTAACATCCGTGTATATGCGATCGACCTCGGCATTTATCGTTACTTCACCTGACTGGGTTTTTTCCTTGCTGCCATCGACCTTGTCGATATAGGTTTTGTCTTCCAGGCCGTTCACTGACGTTTTTGCGATGTTGCCGACATTAAAATAGGTATGCAATGCCTGGCTGAGTTCAATCGTTTCTTTGCCTTTGTTGGTGGTGGTAAGTTTGAGCTTTAGCGACTCACCGACTTCGATATCCAGCCGTGCTTCGATCTCACCGTCCCATAGTGCACGGGTAGTCTCGTTCAGTTTTAATTCAAGCGCGAGCCGGGTTGCGCCATTGCTTGCAGTGCCGGAATCAATCACTGTCCATTCCGAGTTGCGCGCAAAACCATGCGCCGGTCGGCCTTTGCCCTGCGGATCAGGTCCGAACCAGGGCCAGCACACCGGCACGCCGCCTTTAATGGCCTTGCCGGTTTGATAGTACGCCTGCTCACTGAGAAACATCAGGTCAGAATTTGTATTGACAGGGCGGTAAGACAACACCTGCCCGGCATAGAGCGAAACCACGGCCGATGCGAATTTATTTTTAATGACAGCAATGGTTAACTCACCCTTGCCTTCTACAAAATCGAGTTGATCGGTAATTCCAAAACGTTTATTCAGTTCAGACAGATTCATTTTTTACTCACATAATTTATGTAATTGCCCGCAGGCGGGCAAGAATTGAATATCAATACGGTAGTTTAACGCCAGCCAGTTGCCTGGCGGATGCCCTGGCCCAGCTCGGCGGGTGAGCGCACCGTGGTGACACCGGCACGTTCCAGTGCAGAAAATTTTTCCGCGGCTGTGCCAGTTCCGCCGGCAATGATGGCGCCGGCATGTCCCATGCGTTTACCTTTGGGAGCAGTACCACCGGCAATAAATGCGGCCACCGGCTTGCTGACTTCAAGCTGGATAAATTCTGCGGCTTCTTCTTCTGCGGTGCCGCCGATTTCACCGACCATGAGTATCGCCTCGGTTTGCGGGTCGTGTTCGAACAGTTTGAGACAGTCGATAAAACTGGTACCTGGAATCGGATCGCCACCGATACCAATGCAGGTGCTCTGACCATACCCCAGGTCAGTGGTTTGTTTTACCGCCTCGTAGGTCAGTGTGCCTGAACGCGACACGACGCCGACCTTGCCGGGTTTATGAATCGCGCCCGGCATGATGCCGATTTTGCATTCGCCCGGGGTAATGATACCGGGACAGTTCGGCCCGATAACGCGCGCACCGGCAGCATCGGCCACCATCTTGACCTGCAGCATGTCGAGCGTGGGTATACCCTCGGTGATACACACAATTAAAGGTATACCTGCATAGATGGCTTCGAGCATGGAATCTTTGCAAAACGGTGCCGGCACATATATCACCGTGGCATCGGCGCCGGTTTCATCGACGGCTTCACGCACGGTATTGAACACCGGCAAACCAAGATGTTGCTGCCCGCCCTTGCCCGGGGTTACGCCGCCGACCATTTGTGTCCCATAGGCAATCGCCTGCTCGGAATGAAACGTGCCCTGCTTGCCGGTAAAACCCTGGCACAGGACGCGAGTTTCTTTATCGATGAGTACACTCATGCTTTTACCCTTTAATCTTTTTGACTTCGGCAACAATTTTTTCTGCTGCATCGGTCAGGCCGCTGGCTGCAACCAGGTTGAGCCCGCTGTCAATTAATAACTGGCTGCCGCGCTCGGCATTATTGCCTTCCAGCCTTACCACGACGGGGACATTGACCTGGACTTCTTCGACCGCGCCGATGATGCCTTCGGCGATCAAATCACAGCGCACGATGCCGCCGAATATATTGACCAGGATGCCTTTGACGTTCTGGTCCGAGAGTATAATTTTAAACGCTTCGCTGACGCGTTCTTTGGTTGCGCCACCGCCAACATCCAGAAAGTTGGCAGGCTCGCCGCCGCAGAGTTTGATCAGGTCCATGGTGGCCATGGCAAGTCCGGCGCCGTTGACCATGCAGCCGATTTCGCCATCGAGTGAAATGTAATTTAAATCCCACTGCCGGGCGCGGTTTTCGCGTTCATCTTCCTGTGACTCGTCGCGCATCGCGAGCAGGTCTTTCTGGCGATAGAGCGCATTGTCGTCAACATTGATCTTGCCATCGAGACACAGCAGATCACCCTGCTTTGTGACCACCAGCGGATTGATTTCGACCAGGCTTAGATCTTTCTGGCTAAACATATTTGCCAGTCCACCAAGCAGGTGACCGAACTGTTTAATCTGCTCACCTTCCAGCCCGAGACCGAAAGCGAGTTCACGCGCCTGGAAAGGCTGCAGGCCAGTGACCGGGTTTATAGTGGTTTTAAGAATTTTGTCCGGCGTTTCGGCGGCGACTTTTTCGATATCCATGCCACCTTCGGTGGATGCCATGATCACCACGCGACGCGAACCGCGATCAATCACTGCACCTAGATAGAGTTCGCGCGCGATTTTACAGGTTTCTTCGATCAACACCTGGTTGACGGGCTGGCCCTCGGCGCCGGTCTGGAAGGTCACCAGGCGCGTGCCGAGCATGTCACCCACTGCGGTTTTTACCTGTTTGACTGTCTTGACCAGCTTGACGCCACCCGCCTTGCCACGACCGCCCGCGTGGACCTGGGCTTTGACAACATAACCACCCTGCGCAAGCGTCGCAACTGCAGCATCAACTTTATCAACCGCATCCACCACGGCATTATTCGGCACTGGCATGCCATATTGAGCAAAGACCTGCTTCGCCTGGAATTCATGCAGATTCATTTTTTAAGTCTCTTTCGTCTTGAGTGTTCTCTACAGAGTGCTTACACACCCGTACAGATTATACAGGCCCACCTTGCAGTCGCCGAGATTTGTTCGCTGAAACAGCGATTAATGCATCAATTCTTGATATGAATGGCACGCTTGTCAACGTGTAATGCGGCTTCGTGTATCGATTCGGATAATGTCGGGTGGGCAAACACGGTGAGCTGAATGTCTTCTACTGTGGCTTCCATAGTCATTGCGCTGGCCGCGGTCGCCACCAGTTCAGAGGCATGCGCACCATAAATATGCACACCCAGCACGCGATCAGTGTCGGCATGCGCAATGATTTTGACCATGCCTTCGTTCTCATTCATGGCGCGTGCGCGGCCACTCGCGAGGAAAGGAAACACGCCAGACTTCAGCGGAATATTATGTGCCTCGCATTCCTGTTGTGTCTTGCCTACCCATGCAATCTCCGGGTGGGTATAGATGACTGAAGGAATGGTGTCGTAATCTATACTGGTGTGTTGCCCGGCAATACGTTCGGCAACCATGATGCCTTCTTCAGAACCTTTATGTGCCAGCATGGGGCCGCGCACCACATCGCCGATGGCATAAATTCCGGGAATGCTGGTTTCGCAATAATCGTTGACCAGGATAAAACGACGCTCATCAAGTTCGAGCTGCATGCCTGCATCGCATAACAGGTCACTGTTGGGTTTGCGTCCGACCGCGACAACCAGCTTGTCGAAGGTTTCAGTCTTTTCACCTTTGTCATCTTCATACGTAACTGAGACTGATTTATCTTTCACACTTGTTGACAGCAGGCGTGCACCAAGCCTGATATCCAGCCCCTGTTTTTTAAACCCGCGCAGCGCTGACTGCGCAATCTGTTTATCCGCTACCGGCAAGAATGTTTTCATAGCTTCGAGCAAAACCACTTCAGACCCAAGTCTCGACCAGACGCTGCCCAGCTCAAGACCGATGACACCTGCACCAATAATTCCCAGGCGCTTTGGCACCTCGTCAAACTCAAGCGCACCTGATGAATCAAAAACATAGCCTTCTTTGGGTTTTGCGCGATCGAGCCTTACCGCAGACGATCCGGTTGCAATGATAATATGTTCGGCTTCCAGCGTTTCCAGCACTTTTTTGCTGCGACGCGGTTTTATTTTTACCAGTTTCCCCGGGGCAAGTTTCGCGTGTCCATGAAATAGCGCAATCCTGTTGGTTTTGAACAGGCCCTGGATGCCCATCGTGAGATCAGTGACAACCTGGTTTTTGCGTTTCATCATGGCCGCAAGATCGATATCTAGTTTGCCAGTGGTAATACCGTGATGACTAAATTCGAGTTTGGCTTCGCGGTACAACTGCGTGGATTCGAGCAGGGCTTTTGACGGGATACAACCCACATTAAGACAGGTTCCGCCTAGCGAAGATTCACCGGCAGGCGTTTGCCATTCATCGACACAGGCCGTTTTGAAACCCAGCTGTGCGCAGCGAATAGCGGCAACATAACCTGCAGGGCCGGCACCAATAACAACAACATCAAATTTTTTATTCATTTATATTCAGCTTTATAATAAAAGTTGTTTACAGACCGAGAATCATCCGCGAAGGATCTTCCAGAAAATCACGAATCGTGACCAGGAACTGTACTGCTTCACGGCCATCGATAATGCGGTGATCATAGGACAACGCAAGGTACATCATCGGCAAGGCTACGATGTTGCCATCCACCACCATGGCACGCTCCCTGATATTATGCATACCCAGAATTGCACTTTGCGGCGGATTGAGTATCGGCGTTGACAACATAGAACCAAACACACCGCCGTTGGTGATAGTAAAGGTACCACCGGTAATGTCTTCGATAGACAGTGAATTATTTTTCGCCTTGTCTGCAAATGCAACAATCGCCTGCTCAAGTTCAGCGATCGACATCTGGTCAGCATCACGTATTATCGGCACCACAAGTCCGTTCGGCCCGGACACGGCAATACCGACATCAAAAAATCCGTGGTACACAATATCGGTATCATCAATCGATGCATTGACTGCCGGAAATTTTTTAAGCGCCTCGACCGAGGCCTTGATAAAAAATGACATAAATCCGAGGCGCACACCAAAGGTTTTTTCAAACCTGTCCTTGTAACGTGCGCGTAAATCCATCACCGGTTTCATGTTGACTTCGTTAAACGTGGTCAGGATGGCAGCACTGGATTGCGCCTGCAACAGGCGCTCCGCGATACGCGCACGCAGGCGCGTCATTGGAACACGTTTTTCGATGCGCTCACCCGGGTCCGCGGGCGTTTCTGTCTTTAACTGTGCGGGTGAAACCGTTTGCGCCACCGGCGCGGGTGCGGCCCGAGGCGCGGCTCTCGGCGCTGCAGTAACATCTGATTGTGCTTTGTCGACCACATCAGCCACATCCTGCTTGAGAACGCGGCCGCCCTTACCACTGCCGTGCACACTCGCCAGATCAAGGCCGTGCTCCGCCATTAACTTTCTTGCAGATGGGCTCACTGAGGGTGTGTCTTTGATCTGCTCGACGTGAACAATTTCTTCCGGTGTGACAGCAGGCTTAGTCGCTTTCACCGCGGCCTCTGCATTGTCATTCGATGACGGCGCATTGCTGCCTGCAGATGCAGTATCGTCTATCACTGCCAGCACCTGGTTGGCAGTGACTGTCTCGCCAACTTCAAAACGGATTTCCTTGAGCACACCACTGCGCAATGCGGGCACTTCCAGAATTACCTTGTCGGTTTCCAGATCGACCAGGGTCTCGTCCTGCTGCACACTATCGCCGGCTTTTTTGTACCAGCTGGCAACCACGGCATCTGCGACCGATTCCGGTAACACCGGCACTTTTATTTCTACACTCATTCATCGCCCCCCGACGACTGCCATTGCTCAAAGCTAAACGCACGCTGAAGAATTTCTTTCTGGCGCAGCGCATGCAACTGTGCAGAACCGACTGCAGGTGCCGAAGATGGCTGACGACCTGTATAATTTACCACCCAGCGTTTATCAAGCATCGCCGCCAGTCTTGGCTGGATGAAATCCCAGGCGCCCTGGTTTTTGGGTTCTTCCTGGCACCAGAGTAAATCGTTGGTATTGGCATACATAGATAATAGCTCGTTTAGTTGCTTGCCAGGCAAGGGATAAATCTGCTCGAGACGCAGAATAGCGATATCATCTATTTTTTCCTGCCGGCGTCTTTCGAGTAATTCATAATATATCTTGCCGGCACAGACAATCACACGCTTTACTTTTTCCGGTTCTATCTTGTCGATTTCTGGAATTACCCACTGATATCCGCCCTGCGTCAGGTCTTCCAGCGTACTTACACAGGCCTTGTTGCGCAACAGGCTTTTTGGCGTCATCACGATCAGAGGTTTTCTGCAATTGCGTACCATTTGCCTGCGCAACAGGTGAAACATTTGTGCGGGCGTACTGGGCACGCACACCTGCATATTATGTACCGAGCATAATTGCAGATAACGCTCGAGCCGTGCCGACGAGTGCTCCGCACCCTGGCCTTCGTAACCGTGCGGCAATAACATAACCAGCCCACTGACGCGGCCCCACTTATGTTCACCCGCAGAAATAAACTGGTCGATCACAACCTGTGCGCCGTTGGCAAAATCGCCGAACTGCGCTTCCCATAATGTTAGCGTGGTGGGTTCTGCAGTCGAGAAACCATATTCAAATGCAAGCACGGCAAGTTCAGACAGTAAAGAATCAATCACCAGGAAATTATCCTTGTCATTACCAATCGCGCGTAATGGTACAAATGAACTGCCATCAACCTGGTTATGCACCACAGCATGGCGGTGAAAGAATGTGCCGCGACCACTGTCCTGACCTGACAAACGCACCGAGTAACCTTCATCGACCAGGGTGGCATAGGCAAGCGTTTCCGCATACCCCCAGTCAATCGGCAATGCACCGGCGCACATTTTTTCACGGTCTTCCATCACCTTGGCTACACGATTATGTAACTCGAACCCGGCTGGCAGTACTTCCAGTATTTTCTGTATACGCCGAATATTTTTTAGCGGCACCGAGGTCTTAACATCATCGAGTATCGACGCTTTTGTATAGGGTTTCCAGTTCACCTGCGTGGTACGATCTGCCCGCGCATCAGGCAGCTTATGCGGGACAACACAGTCCCCCGCTTCGAGCACCTGGCGTACACGTTGCACCATTTGATCATCGTGCTTTTTACTGATTGCCCCTTCGTGAATAAGCTGCTCTGCATACAATGTGCGCGTGGTCTGCAGTTCGCCTATTTCACTGTACATCATCGGCTGGGTAGCCTTAGGTTCATCAGCCTCGTTATGACCATGCCGACGATAACACATCATGTCAATAACAACGTCTTTGTTGAATGTCATGCGATAGTCGAGCGCCATGCGCGTCACCATCACAACCGCCTCGGGGTCGTCACCGTTCACATGAAAAATGGGTGCGTCTACCATTTTGGCAACGTCGGTACAGTAATAGGTTGAACGCACATCGCCACGAAAACTGGTAGTAAAGCCGATCTGGTTATTAATAATAATGTGCACAGTGCCCTTGGTGGAATAACCACGTGATTGCGACATTTGCAATGTTTCCATCACCACGCCCTGCCCGGAGAAAGCCGCATCACCATGAATCTGTACAGGTATCACTTCAGCGCCATCGCGATCTCCACGGCGCCATTGTCGTGCACGCACTGAACCTTCGACCACGGGCGCAACAATCTCCAGGTGCGACGGGTTGAATGCAAGCGCAAGGTGTACCGGGCCGCCGCTGGTATCCATGTTTGAGGCAAACCCGAGATGATATTTCACATCGCCGGTCAATTCTTCAATTGCTTTTGTACCTTCAAACTCACTGAATAATTCTGCCGGGGTTTTACCCAGCACGTTCACCAGTACATTCAACCTGCCACGATGTGCCATGCCAATAACAACTTCCTTGACGCCGTGCGCACCTGCGCGCATCACCAGTTCATCAAGCATGGGGATCAGCGACTCACCGCCTTCGAGTGAAAAACGCTTCTGCCCGACGTACCGGGTATGTAAATATTTTTCCAGCCCTTCAGCATCAGTCAACTGTTGCAGAATATTATGTTTCTCCGAATTCGATAAACGGATTTTTCCGCGGGAGCCTTCCATGCGCTGCTGGATCCAGCGCTTCTCGGCGGTTTCAACAATATGCATGTATTCGACACCGATTGATCCACAGTAGGTTTCAAGAACGGTTTCATAAATATCTTTTAGCGTGAGGGTGCGGGTACTGACCAGTGAGCCGGTTTCAAACTCAGTATTAAAATCGTTTTCGGAGAGTTCATGATATTCAAGCGCCAGCTCTGCTACGCCTTGCGTCCAGCGCTTGTGCAAAGGATTGATGCGCGCATGCTGGTGACCGCGAAAACGATAGGCATTGATCAGCTGCAGAACCCGCACCTGTTTGCGTTCGTGCTCTAAATCAGTGCGATCATCGGGTTTGCAACGGCGCGACTGCTTTTCACTGGCCAGGTTTTTAAAATAGGCCCGAATCTCTTCGTGCGAGACGTCGGTCGTGACATCTTCACCATTGCCTTTTGCGCGCACAGGCAGGGCATCAAAATACTGGCGCCAGCGCGGTTCGATAGTGTTGGGGTTTTTGAGGTAGGACTCATACATGGATTCGAGCCAGCCGGCGCTGCCGCCATAGAGCTGTGAACTGTCCCACAGTTCTTTCATGCCAGGTCGATATGACTGGCCCATGTTTTTTATCCCCACCGTTATTTAATAACTTGATTGTAGAAGTTGATCACACTGTATGTCGAAAATTCAGTTTATATTGTATTCAATTGCTTAAAAAAACTATACCCGGAGACCCACACCACAGGCTTGCCATGTTACGAGAAATTCGCCCGGCCAGACAAAATACCCGCGTTGCCATTCGCCGCTGGTTTACTGATGCCGATATGGACCTGTTTATCTGGTTCAGCAACCAGGTACCGGTGAAATTTCAGCTCAGTTATGGCAAACGCCAGTCCGAGCATGCAATCAGCTGGGATATGGAATATGGCTTTAAGCACAACCGCATTGATGACGGCGAAGGCTCGACCGGGAAATACAAAATGTCACCGATACTGCTCAACGAGGTGCAGTTCGATGCCCGCCGTGTGGCACGCGATTTCCTCGTCGCCTGCGAAATGATGGAGCCGACGCTGGCAGATTTTATCTATGCGCGCCTGGTTGAATACCCTGGCGTCAGGCAAGTACGGCCAGGTCAGGATGCGCTTTCAGCAAATTTGAAATCGGGGTAAACAGCGGCGTGGGCAGTTGCGACGGCAAGAACCATTGCCAGCATGCACATTTTTCAGGTTCTTTAACTTCTGGTTCGCCGCGTAATAACCGGGCACTTACGTAAAGCGTAATGTAGTGTCGTTGCGCTGATATGAAAACATCTTCGGTGTATCCCGCGGTTTTGAGCTGATGAATTTCCAGCCCGGTTTCTTCGCGCACCTCGCGCCGGGCACAGTCCAGCACATTTTCGGCATATTCGAGGTGGCCTCCCGGAAACTGCCAGCAACTTGTCGCACGCGGATGCAGGCGTTCCCCCAGCAATAGTTTGTCTTCATGCCACACCAGAACGCCGACGCCGATAGCGGGTCGCTGTTTTTCACTGGATCCGGGCACAGCGGAAAATCCGGCTCAGGTGTCGCTGGCGACATGTACGCAATTTCGTCCCTTGCGCTTGGCGTGGTACATGGCGACATCGGCTGAAGCAATCATGGTGTCCAGGGTATAACCCGGTTTGAATTCAGTCACCCCCAGCGAGATAGTCACGTGCGGCAGTTGCACACCGTTGACAATACCGGGGTCACACTCGCAGACACGCTCGCGCAAGCGGCCCGCAATGGTGATTGCATTTTCCAGCGATGTTTCCGGCAGCAGCACGGCAAATTCCTCACCGCCAAAACGCGCCACCATATCATTCGGACGTAACGGGCTGCGCACCGCGTCACCGACGGCGACCAGTACGCGGTCACCCGCGAGGTGTCCGAATTCATCATTGAAGCCCTTGAAATTATCGACATCGATCATGATCATGCACAGCGGCAGATTATCGCGCTCGGTGCGCTTGATCTCTCGGTCAAACATGTCATCCATCCAGCCGCGATTGTGTAGCCCGGTCAACGCATCAATGGTGGCAAAACGCTGGTATTTACGCTGCATTTCGAGACTGTCTGCAATCACCAGGTTGCTGTAGCGCACGCGCTCGGACATGATGTATAACAGGTTACGCGCGATCTCGTGCGACACGCTCACCATCCGCCACAGCACTTCCTGCTCAATTTCGAGTACCGTGGTGGGCTCAGTTGCACTGACCTGCGCTGAGGGTGCACGACTGTCGATGATGGACATCTCGCCAACGCATTCGCCGGGCTCTACCGTGGTCAGCGGCGTTTCATCAAAAGGCCCAAGCTGAATCGCCAGGCGACCCTGGGTCAACACAAAAAGATAGTGATTCACCACATCGGTAGAAAGCAGAACGTCAGCTTTCTGCAATTGGCGGTAGCGACATTTTGACAGCAGCTGGTCAATCTCAGGATTGTTCAGATCCACATTACGGAACAACTGCAGACGCGACAGCAACAACTTGTCATGGGCTATGGTCTGCGCATTCATCTGAGAGTATGGTTTCGCCTTGTTTGAAAATAAATACCCGCCGGGCCTGTGTCTGCATCACCCGAAAAAACATTATATCCTGATTATTCAGCGAGTTCGGTTAAATAGCGAGCTTTCCCGGCAGGATTAGCTGCTGACTATGATTATAACGATGTTTATACTGGCGGTTAAACAGGGCACTGGATAACCGACGGCGGAACAATGACAGCTGACGAGACGTATACAATTCATTCCATGGAACTGGGGCCGATGGAAAACTTCATCTACCTGCTCCACGACCATGCCAGCAACCGCGCCGCCATTGTCGACCCGGCGTGGGATGTGGAGAAAATGCTGGATTTTGCCAGTGCGCGTGACATCCGCATCACCGACATCCTGCTCACCCACAGCCATTATGACCATATTAATGGCATGCAGACCGTGCTCGACCAGTGCGACGCCGAGGTCCACCTGCTCAAACCCGAAGCTGATTTCTGGGGTGCCGAGTTGCCAAAGCCTCGGCTGCACCACGGTGGCGATGTGATCGCGATTGGCGATAGTAAAATTGATGTCATGCATACCCCCGGGCACACGCCCGGCTCGGCCTGTTATCACCTGCATAAGCACCTGGTGGCGGGCGATACCCTGTTTGTGTTCGGTTGCGGGCGTTGCGACCTTGCCGGCGGCGACCCCGAGCAAATGTATACCACGCTAAATAAAATGCGCACCGAACTGCCGACCGATACTGTACTGCTGCCCGGGCATAATTATTCGCCCGCTCACCCCACCTCAACCATGCACGAACAATGCGAAGGCAATCCGTTCCTGCATATGGATACCAGGGCGCATTTTGTGCGCTATCGCATGCAGCTGCATGACCAGATACGCGACACCCCCTACGAAGCTGTCAGCAGGCAGGACGCGCTAGCATCACTGAAGCAATAAAGTCAATTGTGAGTAGGTTGTGCACAGGCCACAAGATATTGTGGTAGCGAGAATCAAACAACGAGTTAAGCCGCTAAATCACAAAACCAGCACGATGTTATTATTTTAACTTCTTGTTATATATTATGTTTTTATAATATTGCATGGGCCGTGGCGAAATCATGCACTCATGTGGGACACTTGACTAACTTAAATCGATAATATTTCATCCACAAAGTTATCCACAGGATATCAGGCCCTGTAAAGCGACTGGATCTCCAGCCCCTTGTGATGGGTTTCGTTAATGCGTAACAGCAGGAATTTGAACGGAATTAGCGCTTCACCGTAATGCGCAGTATCGCCATAAAAGCCAGGACACCGGTGGTGAATTTGCAGGTCCCGGCTGTCATCGAATCTTAGGCTTGCTCAGGATTGCCTGTACTTACAAAAACTTAAGCCTCATAAACCTAAATATCATGGTGACGTCGCCGCTTGCGCCCCTGAAAACCGGCGACTGACTGGACTATTTCTGTATAGGGCAAAGCTTCCAGCCCGCCGAACTGATGTATCGCCGTGTCGACCAGGGATCGAATATCATCGATTTTCGCCTGCGCCTGGTCCGGGAAAACCAGTTTATGCACCCCCTGCAAACCGCCCACCTGGACCCGAATATCCATGTTATGCGGCAGCGCATCGCCCACGGCTGTTAATTTCAATGAAAAACGTGAGTTTTCCCTAAGTTTTTGCAGAAAATCGCTACAAATAGACGCACACTCTGCTGACTTACAGGCGTAGCCTTCGCGATCAGCCAGCCAGAAGTGTTTTGAAGAACTGCATTTAGCCTGGTTATTGGTCAGTGCTTTCTCGTACACACAGCGTACATCCGCAATATGCTTATAGGTGCTTTTGTACTCATCTTCTTCCATCTTCGAAGATCTGCAGTGAATTTCGGCTATTTTTCGTGTTCCATGACAATTGGCTTTTCTCTGTGCTCGAGCAGTAACTCCTCGGCACGTAGTTGGTTTTCTGCAAACATAACCTTGATCACCATGTTATCTGCAGCATCTTGTTTGGCACGTTCATCGCGGGCGTATTTTTTTGCCAGCTTGAAAGTGTCGAACTGGTCCATAAGTTCCAGGTTCTTCACCAGCGCCATACCTTCTGTAGCGGACATTTTGAAAACATAATAGGGCATATCTGATTCTCTCAAATTCGGTAAGATGGCGCGCAGCACATATGCAGCGCACAATACCCGAGTAAATTGGTAAACTATTATACCTTGACAAGGCGACTACGAAAACCACGGCAATACAAACCAGCGACACAAAAATATGAACGACGATAACATCAGTACCGAACACCGAATCCTGATCACCATGCGCCAGGTATTATCGAGCATTGTACGCGATACTACGCCACCGCCCGGGTTACGCCACCCGCTAACGGACTCGACCATCGATGATATCAAGCAGTGTTTTGCCCTGATCACGGCGCGTGAAAAAGAACTAAATGAAGCCCAGGGCCGCCCCGCATCGCGACCGAGGTATATCGACGAACCTCGTAAATCCC
Source organism: Gammaproteobacteria bacterium (assembly GCA_049666625.1). Classification (GTDB taxonomy): domain Bacteria; phylum Pseudomonadota; class Gammaproteobacteria; order SZUA-229; family SZUA-229; genus JASBSR01. Next base: position 13,206 of record JBATHJ010000098.1, read on the forward strand.
AGGTGGTAAAACTGGTCAGGCCAGAGAAAAAAGACGACTAACAAGGCGATTAGCGCCTGTCACCCGGGATTCGCCTGCAAGCAGCGTGACATCGGCTAAACTTGATGTCATGCACAGACCAGGATCATCAGCATGAGTGAAGAGCGCTTCAACATCGTTTTTTACGGCATCATCCAGCCAGGCTCGGATCGCAACACCGTGGTCGCCGAAATGGCGGATATGTTCAAAACCACGCCAGACAAAATCAAACCCTATTTCTCCGGTGATCGTAAAGTCATCAAGAGCAATGTCGATGACCTGGTGGCCGAGAAATACCGCGTTACGCTGGAAAGAATCGGCCTGGTCATCAAAATCGAACCGGCGGAAGCGGTGGCTGCCAGCAGTGCTGGTAATACCTCAGCAACGGCCGCAGCCGCCGTCAGCATCGACACAGGTGATCTCAGTGTTGCCGAAGTTGGGGCAAATGTGCTGGAACACCCGCCCCGGGTGGAGCCCGTCCCCATAGGTGATATCAGTGATATTTCGCTGGCCGATGTCGGCGCCAACGTGCTTGAGAATCCGCCACAGGTCACCCCGGCACAGATTGACGATATCAGCGACATCACGCTGGCCGAGACCGGTGCCGATGTGCTCGAACACCCGCAGGAAGTCACCCCGCAACCGATTGCCGACATCAGTGATATCAGCCTCGCCCAGCCCGGCGCCGACCTGCTGGAAAATCCACCCAAGAAGCCGGCCGCACCGATCCCGGACATCAGCCAGCTGACACTGGATAAATCGAACTAGTCAGTAATTTTTGCGCGCAGCGCATCGCGGTCGAACCACCACTGCTCGGCCGGCACGATCGCGCCCAGCACCAGTGACAGGCGCGGTAAAAACACTTCCGGCTCGTACAGCCGCAGGCGCTCCATCCAGGCATGCATGGCGTCCTGGTCCTTCACATCCGAATGCCCCTTCGCCACATTGGCGAGCAGTTCCCGGGTGAGGAACGTCAGGCTTTCGTGTGCCTTGCCGGTGCTGCGCATATCCGCAATGTAGTGTGCGACCACCGCGGCGACTGCGGCACCGTCGGCCTTGGGCGGGGTTTCATCGACGATATAGCCCAGCATGGTGACCGTCAGCGAAGGGTCCACCGGGTAGGTCACTGCCAGCCAGACGCCCTGCGCCAGCGCCATCAGGGAGGCCGGCTGGCTGGTCTGGTAGAGCACATCGCAGGCTTCTACCGCCTCCTGCCAGACTTCGTGTTGCATGAAAATATCGAACGCCTGGCGCGCCAGTTCCCAGGCTTCATCATTGCGGTTTACACCCACCAGGGCTTCGGCAACATCCAGGCTCAGCCGCGCGCGGGTGACCGCATCGGCATCGGCCGGCAGCGCTGCCAGCTCTGACTGCTTCTTGCCGAGATACTCGGTGAGATATTCTATGGACTGGGTCGGATCACTGCTTTCAAGAAGTGATGTATCCGGTTTTTCAGACTGCGACATGGCGGGTTTCCAATTGAATAAACTGAGCCGGGCTTTGTACTGTAAAACTGCGCAGCAATACAAGCGTAATAATAATGGTTTTTGGCCTGGCAGCGCTGTTCAGGCCTGCGCGATTATATCCCACTGCCGCTATCAGTGATCAAATCTGCCGGATGGATTCGAGAATATGCCGCGCCGCGCTCACATCAAGACCGGCTTCCGACACCCGGTCGATCAGCGCCTGGGCCTGCTGGCAAACCAGGCTACGTTGCTCGTCATTGAACAGGCTGGCAGCAGCCAGGGCTTCATCGCTGGCTGCACTCAACAAGCTGGGCACCAGCTCATCTGCATTGAGTGGAGAATCCGGCCGCAGCATGTCGACAATCAGCGGATACGCCAGTAATTCAAAATGCTGTTTACGTGCCGCGCTTTCATCTTCCAGTTTGCTCAGGGCACCGGGATCATCGGCAGCTGCGTGCATCACCGCGCCCATGATGGCATCGATCAGGGTTTTCAGGCCCTGCCTGATTTCATCCTGTGTGCCCATCTGCCCACAACTGCGCTCGTAACTTTTATCCAGCCGGGTTTTCAGTTCAATCAGGGCCTCGCTATCGACACTGGCATCAAGCTGGCTGGCATCGCGCGCCAGGGCATGGAATTCCTGCATAAACTCTTCAAATTCCTGCTGGTCGAGTTCACGGGCATCGAGAATATCCTGCTGGCTCATCGTCACCCCGGCAAACATTGGATTGTTTACCTTGCGGCGTAAATGTCGCTCGTGCATGCCGGGCTGATCGCTGAATATCAGTTTAGCCATGCGCTGTATGCTCCCGCGCCTGTGCCAGCACCTGCTCCAGCGCCTGCGCCAGCTTTTCTTCGTCGACGGGAAATTCCAGTGACTCTGCGACCGTGTAACTGGCGAGAAACTTCTCGTACTGCAGGCGATACTCTTTTTCGTAGAATACGATCATGCGTGCATTGCATAGCCCCTGGCTGCTGGACATCAGGGTTTCCAGGCTGCTGGTGCGATCACGAAAATCAGACTGGAAATTAAATTCGGCCACCATCACCTCGGGTTTGTGCTGCCGGATCAGCTTGACAGCTTTGCGCACGCTGTCAGTACTGACA
>JBATHJ010000099.1:0-7728 GCA_049666625.1 Gammaproteobacteria bacterium
TTGGTGCTATTGTTACCGACTTCAAGCCAGCCGGTAAAGGTGTTGTTCGAGGCACCATTGAGGGAGACGCCGATATCATTGTGACTTATCGCCAGGTCCGAGAGTGTATTGAACGAAGATTGGAGTCTTATGCCACTACTGCTGTTATTACTTGCAGCCACGTTCAGCAGAGTATTATTGCTCGAAGATTCGAAAAGAACACCGTGTGAACCGTTATTGCTCGCCGTCACACCTGTGACCGTGTTGCTGTTCGCGGCGTTGATGAGACGAATGCCTGTTGAGGCATTACTATTCACAGTTACACCTGCAAGCGTATTGTTCAATGAGTTGTTAACATTCACACCCGTTGAGCCATTGTTGCTCGCGATCATGACCAGAACTTGGTTATTGCTCGAACTGATGGCGAATCCTATGCCATAAAAGTTGTTATTACTCGTCGTCACGTCCGTAAGTATGTTGCTTGAACTATTGGTGAGGAAGATACCATCGATATTGTTGCTTGCCATCACACCCGACAGAATATTATTGTTAGAGGTGGCGATATCCACACCACTAGACCCATTGTTGTTTACAGTCAGGTCTTGCAGCGAATTGAATGAAGCACTGTTGAGTCTTATACCACTATCACTGTTATTACTTGCAACAATGCCCGAGAGTATGTTGTTTGAAGTATTGTCGAGGAAGATACCGTTGCTACCATTATTGCTGGCTGTCACATTCGTAAATTTGTTAAAAATCGAGGTAATGGCGAGCCTGATACCATTAGTACCATTATTGCTTGCCGTCACGTCGATGAGCCTGTTCTTCGAGGCTACCTCAAAGTAAACACCTGCAGTCCCTCCTCCAATATCGGTGTTATTCGCTATCACATTGTTCAATACAGAAAAACGAACAACGAGAAGGGAAACACCTTCACTTTTGCCAGTCGCATCTATGTTGCCCTCAAACCAGAGGTCGTCTGAGGTAGATGATCTGACGACTGAACTCGAAATACCTCCTGAAGCTGTCAGTGTCACACCGGGTTGTGCGACCAGCGCTAACTTATCCTCCAGGAGCCCCCATGTTATCCCCGGATCACTGGTAACCAGGTAGATGGTGGAATCGGTTGCACTCAGGTTACCGCCAGCATTGTTAACCACCACCGGATTGGACCACCAGGCAGTGCTGGGGGTAACGCCCCAGACCCCGATGCTGTCAGAGACGGTCACCGCATTGGCCTTGAAGCCTGGTGTGGTGAAGTCGATCAAATCCGACAGATACTTGCCATCGGCCAGTCCGGTAGAGATCATCCGCGCTGTGCCGATGCTGTTATCGCATACCCAGTTGAAGGCGCCGAGGGCGTCTGTTGCGCTAAGCCCTGTGCATTCGGTCTTGCCAGTAACCAGCACCATCCGGTGTTCGCCGCCGTGAATACAGGCGCTATCGGAGGCTGCCGTGCAGGCAGTGTTAGTAGCCGTTGACCATTGGCTGCCTGGCGCATAATCGTTCCATTTAGCCGCGTTGCTGAACATTTCGGTGACCGGGTTGAGTGTTTGTATGACTCTTGCGATAAAACTCACTGTCACCGTACAGTCGGCAGTGACAGCACCGGTAGTATAGATATTACCGACGAGTGATCCACCGCAGCCGCTTATGGCATCAATCAGAAAACCCGCATCGGGTGTCACCGTAAAACTGGTGCTGCTGTTTTCATTAACGCTGATACTGGACGGGCTGATGGCACCATTGGTAACGGCGCTGGTGCTGACGGTGAAGCTGACTGTACCAACACCAGGCGTTCCGCCATCGCTGCTGCCACCACCGCCACAGGCAGCAAGCCCCAAAGTCAAAGCAACAATCATTAATAAGCGGGAAAGTATGTTGAATGTAATGGGGCTCATTTAGCATTACCTTTGTTGATCTACCCATCAGTCTCTATGTAACCCGCTGACCAGGTATTATTTTAATAGTTTGTGAGTGTGACTTAGAGATACGCATAATCGAATATGCTTTTTTGTATCTGGCCGGTTACACGTGATAAAAGTGGCCTACCAGTTGATCTCCAGAAAAAGCAAATTAAGAGGGGTAAGCGGCTTCAGAATACAGACAATAATTATCAATGTAAAAGAATTATTTAACGATTAATTAATCATTAAATTCTAATTATATTATGGAGATAGATAAAAAATATAACTGGTTTTGGTGTTAAGGTTGACCGTCGCTTAATGGTCGTAACAGAAGTTTAAATAATATTTATGCTACATACTTATCGCTTGTTATCGGCTTTACTTCTTTTAATCTTGGCTAATAATCGCGGATTAAATGTACCACAGCTCATTGCTTGGTACTCATGCTCAGCGCTAACTCGTAACTGCTCGTACTGAGCATATTCACCGTTTAATATTTGCATTCCCTTTTTGAGTAAATTAATCATTTTTACTACCTCATAAATCTGTAGCCACCATCTATACAGCATGGCCTCGTATAAATAGAAGCATAATCCATGCCTTGTTTTTGTAGCGTCCTTTTCCATCAATTAGTTATAGTAAATAGCTAGATTTAAGATAAGGGTGAAGTGTAACGATAAATTTACACTATTCAGGATTCTTTACAGTTTGTCGAATGGCAGATATGGGTCGGAAGCGGAAGTCCTGGCGATTCATCGGCCGTCGAACTGTCCAGTGACGCAGAACGGCCAGTAGTGGACATTCGACACAAACAAAAACGGCTCCCGAAGGAGCCGCTTTTGAATAACGATTTAATCGTTATAATTTCTTTCTTCTTGCTACACCGATTAAACCTATAAGACCAGAGCCGAATAACCAGACGGCATGTGGGAGGGGAACTGGCGAAAAGTCGGCATCATAATACGTGGTAAACAATGCGTCCTCATACAGAAAGTTCAAGTTGCCTCCTCCTTGAATTATGTTGCCACGGTTGTAAGGATCAGTAGTATTGGAAATATGTGCTGCAACAAGAAGTGACCCGGTCAAAAACTCCAGGCGATAACTCGTATCTGGCGTTACTGCTACTGCATCCCAGCGAAATTCCGCAAGTGTGTTGCGCGGATGATCAAGAATCGTGCCGGTCGCTATGGGGGTTATAAGGTCAAGACTTGAATAGAGATTGACGGTAATATCTTCGACAAAAACTGCGCTACCGATTATCAGAACATCCAGGCCCGCCATGTTATTCTGACCCGGCATGAAAGTCTGCACCACCGGACTATTGTAGCCGCCACTACTGATCGTCCCCCCTTGCTGGTCTGCTTGTAACGTCACCGCCCGCGCACCGCCGGCGAAAAGCATAAGGGTAATTGATAGAACATGGACATAAGCTCCCAACAAGCGTGAATTATTCATGAGACTTCCTCCGTAAATTCTATTCATATTTGTTGCAGCTAAAACATCAATATTTGTTTTTGTCTGTTATTTAAAGTCTACGCTCGCCAGGCATATATAACCAAACGCTAATCTTCCGCTTTGGGTCGGTTACTGACCATGATCACTTCCAGGTAGTGATAATTTCTGAATGGTCGCTTACCGGCCATTATCAGACTGACGACACAAACAAAAACAGCTCCCGAAGGAGCCACTATTGATTAATATTTAATCGCTAATCCTTCTTTCGTCTAGCAACACCAATTAAACCGATAAGGCCAGAACTAAATAACCAGGCAGCAGCCGGTACCGGCACATTGGATACGGGTGTGAATAGTGCCCAGGCTCGTACAGTGCTGCCCGGGTCAACGGCGGTGTAGGTAGCTGGTCTCCATTCAACTGGGGTGCTCCAGGCGTAGGTCGTGCGAGATTGGACACAGCCGAAGCAGGTGCCTGATGAGCTACTCACATCGCCGACAAAGAAAGGCACGTAGAGCTCCTCATTACCGCCGAGAAAGTAGGCGGTCACGGGAGCACCACCTGCTATCAGCGCATCGGCGAGGCCATAGGTTGCAGCTGTTGCTAGACCAAGGTTTTGGGAGTTAGTCTCCCATCCCGGCGGCAGGCCGCCACTGGCATAGGCATCTGCGAAGGTACCAACCACAATATCCACGTCGAATACGCGTGTGAAGGTGGGCGCCCAGGGTGCGTAGTTGGCGGTGATGCTTACGTCAGTGATGCGTGTAATTTCACCGCCTGAATAAAATACAGCTGCCTGGGAGCTCGCTGCAAAGAGCAGTACAAAGTTGGTTAGAACAAGAGAGATTTTTTTCATTTTAGTGCTACCTTTTCCTAGTTATACTCAATATTGCGACGAGAGGATTTTTAAAATTTAAGCATAAACGGTGCCTAAATTTGAAAGTGTATATTTATCATAAAGTTATCAAAGCAGTAGTATTTGACTACCTTTAAATGTGTAAAAAAAATTGTAAACAATGATGTATTTTATGCTTATAAAGTCTGGATTTATTTACACTTTTTGCACAACAGCAGTGAACTGAAAGTCCTTTATCAAGAAGTTTTATCTAAAAAATCCTGAATTGAGTGTCGGGTGATTGCTTTTTTCATGGACTTTTAAATAAGGTTCTAGTGCGAATTTTATGATTGTAAATATTTGTGACAGGCCGAAAAGGGTCGGTTACTGCCCTCTAAGCAAGTCATCAGCACCAGGGAAATCCAATGGTCGCTAACCGGCCAGCAACGGACACTCAGCACAAAAAAAACGGCTCCCGAAGGAGCCGCTATTGATTATCACTTAATCACTATGCTTTCTTTAGTCTAGCAACACCAATTAAACTAAAAAGTCCCGAGCCAAACAGCCAGATGGCTGCAGGTATCGGCACGACCTGCGTTAAAGCCAGATTCGATATGGCCACAGTCGAATTGAGCGAACCACCTGTGATGTCGAACAATTCAAACTGCAGACCCAGCTGCAACAGCTCCGTACCAGACACATAGGGTGACAGATCAAAGCTGACCACGCCGGCCTGAGAACTCATCACAGAGAACTGATCCAGCACCCCGCTTATTGGGCCGTCTTGCGCAAGAAACAGGTACGCAGAGAACTGGTCATCGTCTCCAGGCGCCTCGTTAAATACGAAGTCGAATGTCAGTGACGTGAAGGCACCCGGCACGATAACGAACGGATCACCGAGGAAGGGATCATTGGTCAATAATACGACCGCCGAAAACGCGCTTTCCATAAACGTTGCAGATACGCCGTTTGGCGTTATGATGACTTCGGGATCACCGGTAAAGGCGTTCAGGTCGACAGGGACTGCTGTGGCTTCGAACGATAGAAGGCCTGTAGTCGTCAGTAGCAGGATGCCGCAGCAATGAGTGAAGCGGCTCATGGCTGCAATGCCTGACAGTTGGCTGAGCGATAACGCGTGAGACCGCAGATTTCCTCCAGCAGGATCGCATTACTTTCCAGAACCGCCTCGTTACTAATTAAAAGCTGATTATCGAGCTCAACAAGCTGGGTCTGGCGTGCTTCGTCATCACAGCTAGCTAAATTGCTTTTGGCTTTATCTGCAAGTGCAAGGACTCCATCACCCAAAAGGGCCATCAGCTTGCCAACCGTTTCTGTTCCTTTTACATCTATTGAAATCCCTACCCAACCCCAGATCTGGATATCTTTTTGTGTTTTAATGCTCGTTGAAAGGGTTTCCATAAGCTTGCCAAAGTACTGCATAGCCAGTGCGACGCCCTTTACCGTTTTCGCGGCCCGACTCAATCTTAACTTCTTATCTTCATCGTTTATCAAGCACCTGTCTATGACCATGACTGGAGCAGCGATCGCAGAAACCTGCACGATCGGAACCGCGAAGTTTTGATCTTCTTGTGCGTCTATTTCCTTGAGAATATCACGCAATTCGACCAGATCGAACGCCATCTGATTAATACGGTCAACAAACGCGGCGTCAACACCTGCTTTCGAAACCGCTCTTGCAATTGGCGCGAGCGCTTTGTCCGGCAGAACATTCAGAAGTGCCGAGAGCGCTTCGAGAGCACCAACTTTGCCTGGATCGTCGATCAATACGCTCGCGATACTGTCCATGCTTGTAACCAGAACGGCCAGGTCCGGGTACTGCGACTTGTCGCCAGCACTTTCTCGACGCGCCTTGAGAAACTCGGCCAGGTCTTGCGCCTCTCCCAGAGTCTCTCGAAGATCGCTAATTACACCATCTCGGAAGCCATCACGCATGCCCTTAACGTTCGAGACCACATCCTGTAATCCATTGGTGTTGTTTAAGATAGTCCCGGTTCTATTCTGGACGGTGGTTACCTTGGCATTAATTGTATCTAGTATGCCGGCCTGCGCAGCAGATGTGCATACGGATAGTAAAACTGCGAGTAGTGAAGTTGTAATGCGATTTGAATATTTCAAACGATGAGGATTGTTACTCATGAGACTTACTCCTTTATTGTCATTCGTTACTACAACCCGGAGGAGCAAACAAATAACACAACGTTAGTAAGATCGACTGGATGGTAGTGTTATACAACACTCACCAGTCAAATCTCACTATGGAGGACTAACATTGAAGAGCAAGTAACTTGACAGTACGCTTATGAATTAAGAAAGCAAGAATAACTCTCTTAAACAATAAACCGTTATATTCTAATGCACGAGGGTAAATGCATTTTTAAACAACCGCTAGTAATACAATTGTTGACTGTCACTTATGGGTCGGAAGCGGAAGTCCTGGCGATTCATCGGCCGTCGAACTGTCCAGTGACGCAGAACGGCCAAAAGCGCTCATTCGCGATTGGTTAATTTCTAATCCCTCCGTTCCTTTTAATTCTCAGGCCAAAAAAAACGGCAGCCATAAAGGCTGCCGCTATAGAGTTTATTAATCGATATTAAACTCTTCGTCTCCATGTGGCGTATCCTAATCCGATAAGTACCAGCAGCGGTAGTATCGGGTCAAATCTTCCATTTGGCTGGTAAGAGCAGAAACCACCGCCGCCACCACCAGAGGACACTGGATTCACCTTAGTGAGCACGCTTGCCGAGTTATTCGGCTCTACGCTCGCATCGGGTTCACCGGTGGAGGTCACACTGGCAGCGATAACTGCATCACCTGCATTGGAGGCAGTGACTGTCAGTATCACTGTCGCTGATGAAGTACCGCCCAGATCACCGATCATACATGTCACTACACCAGCGGCTTCAGCACAGGTATTGACGCTGCCACCCGTTGCAGTCGCAGAGACAAATGTGACGATAGCTGGCAGTGCGTCTGTGGCAAGTACGACACTGGTATCCGAGTCTACTGCACCATTAGCAATAGTGACTGTAACGGTATAGTTATTACCCACGACTAATGTATCGGGCGCAACCATATTAGCAATCTGCAGATCAGGTGTGATTTCAAACAGTTCATAGGCACCGATATCGCAATCCTTTGTACCATCACGATTACCATCAGCGGGTCGAATGCTACCGCGCTGGTCGTTGTTAGGGCAATTAGCGCCGCCAGTATCGACAGCGGGGCTGTCTACCGCGCCACTCACTGCACTGTGAGAAATGGCATGCGTTTCCGTTAGACCACCGTTATCGGCAAGGGCAGCCAACAGCGGATTGGTGTCAATCTGATCAAACTTGAAAGTCGCATCAAATTCACAGGTATCACCGTCTTCAAGATTGTAACCCAGTGAATTCAAAAGACCCGCCGTACAGCCTCCACCGCCGGCACAGCCACAATTGGCCAGTCGGGATTTATCCGGTTCGAGTTCGACTTCGACCTTATTATTCGTCAGCAATGTATGTCTCATGGTGTAGCTGCCGCCGGCAAATGAATTC